>VGLH01000060.1 GCA_016866785.1 Candidatus Poribacteria bacterium | reverse complement strand
ATCGCCGAGGAGCGACAGCGCTTCGACGAGGCGGAGGCGTGGTATCGCAAGGCGCTGGAAATCTTCGAGCGGCTGGGGTTGGAGCGTGACGCGGCGGACGACTACCACCAGTTGGGCATCATCGCCCAGGAGCGACAGCGCTTCGACCAGGCGGAGGCGTGGTATCGCAAGGCGCTGAAAATCTTCGAGCGGCTGGGGTTGGAGCGTGACGCGGCGTCCGACTACCACCAGTTGGGCATCATCGCCGAGGAGCGACAGCGCTTCGACGAGGCGGAGGCGTGGTATCGCAAGGCGCTGGAAACCTACGAGCGGCAGGAACATCCGCCGCTAATGGTCAACACGCTGGCGCAAATCGGCGTGCTCCGATGCCGCCAGGACCGTCCGGACGAGTCCGTCGCATGGTTCGCCAGGGCGCTCGCCATCGCGTCGGAACACGGCATGCGCGTCGCCGTTCAGATCCAACACAACCTCGCCATCGTCATGGGCGCCATGGGCGAACAGGCATTCAGCGCCGCGTGGCGCACGGCGCGCGATGGCGAGGAGCCGCCGCTGGTTGCCCTCCGCGACATCGTCGCCCGGCTGCGTTCAGCAGGCGCCTCAGAGGAGTGACCGGGCTCTCACGTCAGCGAGCGCTTCTGCCTCTGACGGTACGGGAACCGCCTCAGCGCCTCTTCGTCGAGGTCGATGCCGATGCCCGGCGTCGTCGGCAGTGCGATGTAGCCGTCTTCGACGCGCAGCGGCTCGCGCGCAATGGCAATCCCGCGTTCCTCGAAGTTCACGAAGTACTCGGTGATGAGGAAGTTGGGCATGACGGCGCTCGCCTGGAGCGTCGCGGCGAGCCCGACGGTCGTGCTGTTGTAGTTGTGCGGCGACACGGCGACGTAGTACGGCTCCGCCATCGCCGCGATCTCCTTGAGCTCCAAGATGCCGCCGCAGTTGCAGACGTCAGGGTTCAGGATGTCAGCCGCCTGGCGCTCGAACACCTCGCGGAACTCCGCCTTCGTGTAGAGCTCCTCGCCCGTCACGACCGGTATGGCGATCCGCCGCCGGACTTCGGCGAGGGCATCGACGTTCTTCGATGACACCGGCTCCTCGTACCAGAACGGGCGGTACTCCGCCATCGCCTCAGCAACGCGAACGGCGTGCATCGGCGCGAGACGGCGATGCGCCTCGATGAGGATGTCCACGTCGTCTCCGACCGCCTCCCTGACCGCGCGAACGCACGTGACGGCCGCGTCCTCGTCGTCGCGACGGATGTACTCGCGCCAGGGTCCCGGAAACGGATCGAACTTCAACGCCGTGAACCCGCGTTCCACGACTTGGCGCGCCGCGTCCGCGCACCGTTGCGCCGCCGTGTCGCCGTAGGTATGGCCTCCCCAGCCGTTTGCGTAGACCCGGATTCGGTCGTGGACGGGCCCGCCCAGCAGGTTGTAGACCGGCGTGTTCAGCGCCTTGCCGACGATGTCCCACAGCGCCTGCTCCAACCCGCTGACGGCGCAGTAGAAGTCCATCGACCCGCGCTTGGACGCGAAGTCGCAGTAGGCGATGTGGGTGAACCGGCGGATGTGGAAGGGGTTCCAGCCGATCAGGTAGCGCCCCAGCTCCTCGACCATCACGGCGATGGAGCGGTCGCGGTCGGTCTGGGTGTAGCACTCGCCCCAACCGTGCAGGCCCTCGTCGGTATCGACCTTGACGAAGAGCCAGTTCTTGCCGCCGCCCGAATCGACGAGATGCGGTGTCACGCCTGTCACGCGCATGGATCATCCCGTCGGCAGAGCGCGCTCAGCTCAAGTTGGGAAGCTCGCCCGTGCTATCTCCGAGCTGCGCAACCTCGATGTCCATCCGGTTGAGCATGGCGAGCCAGAGGTTGTTGAGCGGAGTCTCGTTCGGGTAGCGCAGATGGCGGCCCGGAGTCAGCGTCCCACAACCGCCGCCCGCCAGCAGGATCGGCAGATCGTCGTGATTGTGGCGGTTGCCATCGGAGTTGCCGCTGCCATAGACCACCATCGCGTGGTCGAGCAGCGTCCCGTCGCCTTCCGCAACGGAGTCGAGGCGTTCGAGCAGATACGCTAGGTTCCCCGTATGGAAGGTATTGATCTGTCGGATCTTCGCCTTCTTCGACTCGTCGCCGGCGTGGTGCGACAGGTCGTGATGCCCCTCCGGCACTTCGATGAAGGGATACGCCCGGTTGCTCCCCTCGTTCGCGACGACGAAGGTGACAACGCGCGTCACGTCCGTCTGGAACGCCAGCACCATCATGTCGCACATCAGGCGGATGTGCTCCTGGTAGTCAGCGGGAACGCCGGCGGGAACCGCGTAGTCGGGCGTCTGAACCGTCGGCAGCTTCTCCGCGCGATCCATCCGCGTCTCGATGTCTCGCACCGACGCGAAGTACTCGTCCAGCTTCCGGTTGTCGCTCGATCCGAGCCGATGCGACAGAGCCTTCGAGTCGTCCATCACGTAGTCGAGGATGCTTCGCCGACGCGCGTCGCGCTCGACGCGAGCCGAATCCGCCCCCGTGCCGAACATCCGCTCGAACACCAGCTTGGGGTTCACTTCCTTCGGCAGCGGCTGGGTGCCCGACCGCCAGGACATCGTGGACGAGTAGACACAGCTATAGCCCGAGTCGCAGTTGCCCGCCATCGATCCCTGCTCGCAGCCGATCTCCAGCGACGGCAGTCGCGTCAGGTGCCCGATCTCCGCCGCCGCCACCTGATCGACCGAGATGCCGGCTCGGATCGCCGCGCCGTCCGTCTTGCGCGGCTGAGCTCCGGTAAGGAACGCCGCCATTGCGCGGGCGTGATCGCCGCCGCCGTCGCCGTGAGGGCGCGCCTTGTCCGCCGTCAGACCCGTGAGAACCGAGAGCTTGCTCCGAACGCCCGCGAGCGGCTGCAGGATCGCTGGAAGGTCGAACCCGTACGCTTCACCTCTGGGCGTCCAGTCTGCCATGTTCTTGCCGTTGGGCACGTAGACGAACGCCATGCGGTTCGGTGCTGGCACGCCGGAGGTCGGCGACGCCGCCCACGACCGCAGCGGGCCCATCGCCTCGAGCCACGGCAGAAACATCGCCGCGCCCATTCCACGAAGCATCGTCCGTCGCGAGATCGGTTTGGTCAGAGACATCTCAGGTCACCTCGGTTCGGCTGCGCAGAGCTCTCCCAACGAACTCCATTCTACCCTGAAGCATAACGCTGGCGGAACATGGATGGGCTCCGATCCGCGCGGACGACTGCGACGTCAATCGGCAACGACCGTCTCGGCTCCGCGCCGCTTGCGGAACGGATCGCTCGCGACGATGGCAGTCACGAGCGCCGAGAACCGGTAGTCTTGCTCCGCCAGTCGGGACACGATCCCGTCGATGTAGGGGCGATCCGAACGCTCCGGTCCTCTCCCCAGTGCGTAGGTCAGCATCTTCTCCGCCAGGCAGCGGGCGAACAGGTCTCTGCGCCCCAGGATGACCTGCTTGAGCTCCTCGGCTCCCTGGAACGCCGTCCCATCGACCAGCACGCCCGATGGGTCGATCTCGAACGCCCCGTCCTTCTCGCGGTACGCCCCGATGGCATCGTAGTTCTCGAATGCGAAGCCGATGGCATCCATGTCCTTGTGGCAGTTGGCGCACGCGGGGTTCCGACGATGGATCTCCATCCGCTCGCGCAGCGATCCGCTAGTGACCGCCTGTTGATCCTCGGCGAGCTCTGGAACGTCGGGCGGAGGCGGAGGCGGCGGAGCCCCCAGAATCTGCTCCAACGCCCAGCGTCCCCGCTTGACGGGAGACGTGCGCGTGGGGTTCGACGTGACGGCAAGGACGCTCGCCTGCGTCAGTAAGCCTCCGCGCTGTCTGCCCTGAAGGGACACGCGACGGAACTCCGGACCCTTGATCGGCTCGCCGCCGGGCTCCACGGGCTCCTGCCCGACCCATGTTCCCTTCGTGTCGGCGATGCCGTAGTGCCGAGCCAAGGGTTCGTTCAGGAACGTGTAGTCCGCGTCGATGAGGTCGAGAACGCTCCGGTCTTCGCGCAGGATCGACTCGAAGAACAGCGCCGTTTCCTGGAGCATCGCCTCCCTGAGCCGGTCATTGAAGCTCGGGAACAGCGACGCGTCCGGCGCTATCGTCTGTATGCGTCGAACCTGGAGCCACTGGAGCGCGAAGTTCTCGACGAACGCCTTGGACTTCGGATCCGCCAACATCCGGCGCGTCTGGGCTTCGAGGTTCGCGCTGAGCTGGTTCCGCTCCGCCAGGTCGAGCAACTCGTCGTCGGGCATCGAGCTCCACAGGAAGTAGGAGAGCCGCGATGCGAGCGGGAACTCATCGAGCGCCTGCGGTCCGGGCGATGCCGTCCTGTCGTCCAGCTCGACGCGGAACAGGAACTTCGGCGAGCAGAGCGTCGCTTGCACGACGAGTTGGATACCCGCCTCCCACTTTCTTCCGTCCGCGACGACACCATCGACCGCCGATGCGGCGCGTTCGAGCTCTTCGGCGGTCGGCGGCCGACGGTACGCTCGGCGCAGGAACCGCGACAATACCTCGCGGATTTGCTCGCCCTGCGGCTTGTCCGGCGAACAGGCGAGAAGCGTCTTGTGGCTCTCCGGCCGCGTGTCGAGCGGTCCCTCCAGCGCGACATAGTCGACGACGACCTGCGCCGGCGGCTCCTCGCTCGACGGCTTAGCCAACGCCAGAAAGATGCGGTCGCGCCCGGGCATCGGAGCCAACGGGAGCTCGAGCATCTCGGCGGCATCCCGGTTCGAGGCACGGACCTCGAACGTTCCGAGGATCAGCGCCGGACGGCTCACATCGCCGACAAGCGCCGAGAGCTCCTCGTCTGACGAAGAACTTGGAAGGTTCTGCCCCTGGACGAGCACCGCGACGCGAACCGGCGGAGCGCTCTTTGCGTAGAGCCGTGCACGGAAGATGTACTCCCCGACGTCCTCGAACGGCACTTGCGCGTTGAGGGGCCCGGTCTCGATGGGCTTCGTGCCGTCGCTCGCCACGCGACGCCATCCGTCCTCGAGAACGCTGTCGATCTCGTTGGACGCGGGTTCGGCGTGTAGTGCGTTGATGCGTCGCTTGGGAACCGGAGGAGGTTCCGGCGTGATGGCGCGGAAAGCGATGCTCTCCGCCGCCGCCAGGTAGCGCTCCATCAGCGCGGGCGACAGCGTCAGCACGTCGCCGATGTTGTCGAACCCGTACCCGATGTCGTCCGATGGGAAGGTCTCCGTCGGATCGAAGTCGACGCCGATCAGGTCGCGGATGGTGTTCCGGTATTCGACTCGGTTCAGCCGCCGCATCGTGACGCGCCCTGGGTCCGGCTTCGCCTGCCGATCCGCGTGAGCGAACGCGGCGTCCATCCGTCCGATGAAGGCGGCGACCTCGTCCGGACTCGGCTTCGGAGAACCCTCCGGCGGCATGATCCTGCCGCGCACCATCTTCGCGACCTTCTCCCAGCGCGCGATGGAAGCCGCCTCTGGCTCCCCGTCGTGGGACTTGTCAAGCGCCAGCCCGGCGGCGGGCATCCTCCCGCCGTGACAACTCACGCAGTACTTGGCGACCAGCGGCTGACCCGCTTCGGCGAAGTTCGGCTTCACGGCTGCCGACGAGCAGCCGACGGCAACCGCCGCCGCGCAGACGAGCAGGATTCGGATGGCAAGACGCACCGTTCAGCCTCCCAGTCGTCGGGTTCCTCTCGATGCCGTCACCGGTGACGGCGTCAGGTTCGCGCGTCGAGCCGCCAGTCGCGCCCTTCGGCGCGCATCCGGCGTTCGATGTCCTTCATGCCGTCCCAGAACCACCAGAGGTCTTCCGGGATTGTATCGTAGTCCTCTCTGAGTGTCCGGCGGAAGTAGCCGTTCTGCGCGACCATCCGCAGCGTCCGGTTCACGTTGTGCCCGACCGTGTGGATCATCCACGGGTGGATGTAGCAGACGTCGCCGGGTTCGCCGGTGAACTCGATCCCCGTGCCGTACTCCCAAGGGAGCAAACCGCCCTGGAGCGGAGCGCGGACGTCGTGGTGACGGAAGTACTCGTGGCACATCCGGTGGCTGCCGGGCCAGACGGTGAACCCGCCGCCGCGAGGCAGCACCGTGTCCAGCAGCGTGATCGTGTTGAACGAGTGTCCGCAGGTGTTGTCCAGATGCCCGACCGTCGGCGGGTTGTAGGGTTCGCCGCGCGACGGGAACCGCAGCAGGATCGACCCCGCGCGGATAGGGTGCAGATCATCGCCGAGCAGTTGACGCGCGACGCCCGCGAGCGATTCGTGCTCCGCGAGCTCCTGCATGGGGCCCGTCCGCGCCCACGGATACTCGCCGGAGTAGCTGCTGAAGTGCTTGCCGCTCTGCCACTCATCGGGACGGTCGGGCGACTCCGGGATGTTTGCCCAGACGCGGTCTCGACAGCGGGCAATGAGCTCCGGCTCGACGACCCCGCGCCGGATGACGTAGCCCGTGATGCGGAAGAACGCGATCTCCGATTCGGTCAGCAACGGCATGTGATCCCTCCTCGTCCCAACTTGCCCGGCTGGAACAGCGCGACCCACAGCTAGAACTGGAACCAGAACGTCAGTCGCGCCGTCGCCGCTGGATCGTCCGAGCCGTCGCGCTCGACCACGACGTTCGGGATCACGTGGAGTTGCGCGAACGGACGGTACGCGACGCCGCCAAGGATCAGCGTACGCGCGTCGTCGTTAGCGTCCCGGTCGGGATCGAAGACATCGCCGCGCCCCACCAGCTCGATCGCCTTCGAGATCGCGTACCGCCCGAAGACCGAGACGCCCGAAGCCCGGTGCGATGGAGCCGAGGCGTCGACGCGCGCCCACTGCTGGAACAGCGTCGCGTACAGCCCGGCGCGCTCCGTCCCGTACCCGCCGGTGACCTTCACCGTGTTCTGGGACCCGTCGTTGGGTCGCTGACGCCAGTCCGCGAACGCCTCTGCGGCGAGCCCCCGGCGCTGATACGTCGCCAGACCGTAGAAACGCTGCTGCTTGTTGGTTTCCGGCTTGGTCGAGTCGTTGCCGACCATGAGCCAGTAGCCGAAACCCTTCACTCCGAGCGCCTTGTCGAGGTCCCCTCGGATCGAGATGCCCATGTCGCGCGACGAGGCGATGCCGCGTAGGTCGAGCGGCGTCTTCTCGAGGGCGCGGTACTTCCACGCATCCTCTTCGATCCCGCTGAACGCTGGCGTCGGTTGAATGCCGGCGATGATGCTCGGATGGATCGACGCGACGGCGGCGGACTCGATCTTCCACTGCAGATAGGCGTCCTTGACGAACACCGACGGCAGCGACTTGTCGGGGTTGGACTTCGCGCCGCTGACCGCGTCCGGCTGGAGGAAAAGCGATCCGTCGTTCGACTCCAGCCGCACGCGTGCCTTGTACGCCGCGCCGTTGCTGTAGTCGTAGGTCAGGTAGAGCCGTCGCATCCGAAAGCCGTCCAAGCCTTCGCTGTCCGGGTCGGGATGGGCGACGTTGTTGAAGTAGTCCAGATAGCCGTAGCCGGAAACCTTGGACGTAGGCGCGGCATCTTCCGCGCTGGCGCTCAGCGTCGCGACGCTTAGGACGAGCGCGGCGATCACCCCGACGCTCCGAGCCAGTGTCATTGCGCGTTCCCCTGGGTTGCCAAACAGTATGTCTCGAACCATTCAGCCTGTATCCATGCACTCAGCGAGTGTCGTCGCCACGTGCGTCAGATGTCAACGTGCATCCGTCGAGATATGGGGTAGGGCTCTGTGGCAGCGCATGGGGTGGCTCTGTCGATGCGTGCACGACATTGCCAGAGCGTATCGTCGCCATGCTAGGATAGCCACCGATGCGAACCCAGTATGAGGCGGCTCTGTCGCACGGAGCTTCATTGGCGCGGGCGAACCAGGATTCGGCGCGGCAGTGCTGGTTCTGACCCAGGCGGCGATGAACCGGTCGCGCCATCCGGTTCACACGTCCGGTTCAAGCGTGCGGTTCATACGTGACCGTGGCAAGGAGGACGACGATGGAACGATACCGAGTCGGGATCGTCGGGTGCTCGGGGATTGCCGAATCGCCCGTCGTCGGGGCGGCTGGTCGGCCGTTCCGCCAGCGGATGCCGGAGTCTCACGCATCGGCGTACGCGCTGTTCGAGGAGATCGAAGTCGTCGCGGTCTGTGATCTGGTCGAGGCGACGACAAACCGCTTTCTCAGCGACTGGAACGGGCGCTGGCAGGGCATTCGCGCCTACACGGATTACCGCGCGTTGCTGGACGCCCACGAGCTCGACATCCTCAGTGTCGCGACTTCCGACCATCGCCACGCAGACATCGTCGTCGGTGCAGCCGAACGCGGCGTTCGCGCCATCTTCTGCGAGAAACCGCTCGCGACGACCCTCGAAGACGCCGACCGGATGATCGCCGCGTGTGAGAACCACGGAACGATCCTGTCGGTCGATCACACTCGTCGATGGTCGGCGACTTACCACATGGCGAGGGATCGTGTGCGCGACGGAGCCGTGGGCGAACTCCGCCAGATCGTCGGAGTGCTCGGCGGGCCCCGCGCGATGCTCTTCCGCAATGGAACCCACCTCGTTGACCTTCTCAGCTTCTTCGCGGAGTCGACGCCCGCCTGGGTCTGGGCGGTCAACGACGCGGAGTACGGCGACTACGACACCTATCGCGGCGACGGCGGCCGCACGGCGGAACTGGAACCGGGGGTCTTCGGGTTCGTCGGGT
Organism: Candidatus Poribacteria bacterium; assembly: GCA_016866785.1. Lineage (NCBI taxonomy): Bacteria > Candidatus Poribacteria > Candidatus Poribacteria bacterium. The sequence continues at coordinate 15,671 of VGLH01000060.1, read as the reverse complement.
ATGAGAACGGAGTCCGCGCCGTCTACAACGGGACGAAGCACCAACCTGCCGACTTCGGCGCCGATCTTCTCGGCGCGAAGGGTAAACTCGTCGTTCGCGACACGGGCGCGACGCTCCACCGTTCTGCGACGTCGTCCGAGCTCCTGCCGTCAGAGGAGTACGTCCGCCACAAGTGGGCGGGGGCCGTCGAGGAGCTTCTGAGTCTCCTCCGCGATGACGGCGAGCCGGTCTCGTCGGGTCGCGAAGCTCGGAAGGCGGTCACCATCATGCTCGGGTTCCTCGAATCCCATCGTCGCGGGAACGTCCGTGTCGATCTCCCGTCCTGATGGTTCCTGGGAACCGATGGTCGTATGTTGGGAACCTGGGCAGGCAAAGCGCTCAGGTAGGACATCGCGCCGCCTATGGCGCTCAGGACAGCTCCAGGCGGGCTTCCTCGATTGCTGACGTGTACCCCTCGTCGACGGGCGGGTCGGGCATCGCGCGGGCTTCGGCGCAGAGTTCGTCGCATCGTTCGTTCTCGGCGTTCCCGTCGTGTCCGCGCAGCCAAGCGAACTCGACTTCGTGCTTGCCGCAGAGATCGAGCAGTCGGCTCCACAGGTCGGGGTTCGCCACGGGCTCGTTCTTGCCGCGCCGCCAGTTCCTGGCGCGCCAGCGGCGGGCCCATCCCTGCTTCATCGCGTTGACGAGGTACTCCGAGTCGCTGTGCAGCGTGACGCGGCAGGGCTCCTTGAGGGCTTCCAGCGCCCGGATCGCCGCGAAGAGCTCCATGCGGTTGTTCGTCGATTCGGCGAACGTCCCGGATAGCTCTTTGCGCGCTGCTCCGTATAGAAGGACGATCCCGTAGCCGCCCCTTCCGGGATTCGGATCGCACCCTCCGTCCGTGTAGATGGTTACATGCTTCAGAAGTCGTGTCCCTCCAACGTCAGCGCTGCGCTCTCAGCGATCCCCATCGCACCGCCGCCAGGTCGCGCCCACCCACCGCGAGGCCGTCCGCTGGATCGCGCGACAGCCATGGCTCGACAAGCGCGTTCGGCGAGACGCGGTCGCGGCGCGGCTGCGACGACGAGCCCCAGAAGTTCCCGCGAGCCTCGATCCCGCCAACCTGGGAATCCAGGTCTGCGACGCGGTTCCCGAAGATCGCGTTCCCGCCGGGCTGAGCCCGTGTCCCGAAGTCGGCGGTTCCGCTCTCGATGGACACGCCGAGACCATTGTCCACGATCCGGCTGTCGCGCACGTGGACGCGGGCGTTGGAGACCCGGATGCCCGTCAGACCGTTGCCGGCGATGACAACCCGCGCGATCCGGACGAGCCGGTCCGACTCGCTCACGATCAGCCCGTTGCCCGCGCCGTCGGTGACGCTCGCGTCCTGGATCGACGCGGATGAGTTGGTCAGCAGAATGCCTGCGTTGAACGCGTCGCGGATCGATATCCCGCGCACGGCGAGGGTGGAGTCCTCCGCGCCGATGCCGTGGTGATAGCCGTCGACGGTGACGTTCTCGACCGTCACGTCAGCCTTCTCGCAAACGATCCCAAAGTGGTGCTGGTTCGTCCCGCCCTGCAGTCGGAACCCGCGCAGCACGACGCCCGCTGCGCCCCGCACCGTCATTCCCTGTCGGAACACGGTTCCGCTGCCGGCGCCCTCGATTGTAACGCCGGGCTTTACCGCGAGCTCGCCTTCGTAGATCCCGTCGCCGACGCGGATCGTGTCGCCCGCCTGGGCTCGCTGCATCGCCGCCTGAGGCGTCAGGAACTCCTCAGGAACCCGATATGTCGACGCTTGCACTCCCGACACGGCACACGCCCAGACGATGCCGAACGCCATTCCCGCCGCCCATCGAGATGCGATGCGGCGGATCCGCCGTGCGTTCAACCCTCGAAACAACTCGGAGGATCGATGTGCCATGAGGCTCTCCTCTCCAACGCGCGCTGCGGCATGCCGGCAGCGCCTCGACACCGGAGCCCACCGGTCTACGAGCCCCCGACTCGCTCCGCGCGAGGATCGGCTTGTCGCGGCGGTACATGGATCATAGCGGATGGATCCGCCATCCCAAAGACGGAATCGGATGCGTCGCGCAGAGCATCTCGGCGTCTTCGTCGCGCGTTGACAGGACGCGTGGTGCCCTCATACTGTCTGGCAGTTCTGCTTCCGTGCTCTGATGGAGCCCACCCATGCCTGACGATCAGCTTTACCGCGAGACGCACCGCCCGCAGTTCCACTTCACGCCGCAGCGGGACTGGATGAACGATCCGAACGGACTCGTCTACTGGGACGGCGAGTACCATCTGTTCTTCCAGCACACGCCGGGCAGCCTGCGACATGGACCCAACACATGGGGGCACGCCGTCAGTACCGACCTGACGCACTGGCGGCAACTCCACCACGCCGCGCTGGATATCGACGACATGGGCTGGATGTGGTCGGGCTCGGCGGTTGTGGACCACGGGAACACGTCCGGGTTCGGGACGGGAGGAGTTCCGCCGCTGGTCGCGTTCTACACGGTTGGCGATACGCGGATCCATCCGCCGAAGCTGTGCGTCCAAGGGATCGCGTTCAGCAACGACCGAGGTCGCACCTGGACGAAATACGACGGGAACCCCGTCTTGGGTCACATCCGCGCGCAGAACCGCGATCCGAAGGTCGTCTGGCACGAACCGTCGCGGCGGTGGATCATGGCGCTGTTCCTCGATGGCAACGACTACACGCTCTATGGCTCAACGGATCTCAAGGCGTGGCAGCATCTCCACGACCTGACGCTGCCGGGGGTCTCGGAGTGCCCCGACCTGTTCGAGCTACCGGTCGACGGCGATCCTACGAACACGCGATGGGTGTTCTGGGGCGGCAATGGCGGGTATCTGATCGGTCGGTTCGACGGCAGGATGTTCGCGCCGGAGACGGATGTTCTCCACGCGGAGCAGGGCGCGAACGGCTATGCGGCTCAGACGTGGAGCGACATCCCGTCGGCGGATGGGCGTCGCATCCAGATTTCGTGGATGGCGGGCGGCAAGTACCCCGCGATGCCGTTCAACCAGCAGATGTCCTATCCCGTCGAGCTCACGCTGCGAACGCTCCCAGTGGGGATCAGGCTTTGCCGGGAACCGGTGCGGGAGATCGCGGCGCTCTACGACGAGGCACACGCATGGACGGACGTGTCGCTGTCGGCGCGGGAACGACGCGTTCTCGCCAAATCCGGCGACCTGTTCGACGTGTCGCTGGAGGTTGACGCGGCATCGGGAAGCTCCTTCGCCGTCGAGGTGCGCGGGCACCTCGTGACGTGCAACATGAGCGAGGGGACGCTCTCGTGCCTGAACCGAACGGCTCCGATCCGCGCCATTGACGGGCGCGTCAGGCTGCGGGCCCTGATCGACCGGACATCGCTGGAGCTCTTCGGCAACGACGGCGAGGTGTCGATGTCGTTCTGCTATCTGCCGGAGGCAGCAGATTACAGCCTGGCGCTACACGGCGGGGACGAGGGAGCCCGGTTCCGCGAACTGTCGGTCCGTACGCTCCGTTCGATCTGGTGATCATCGACGCGTCGCCGCGCGTCATGTCGATCTGCCATCGCCTTCCTACCCGTTCCTCAAGGCGTCGGGCGCGGGCGTAGGTCAGCCACACGACTTTCCCAGTGCGAACAGTCGTTCCCAACTCGTCGTGTCGGCGAGTATCTCCGACAGCCACTCGATCTCTTGGAGCATCGCCCGCGCGTACCGGCGGCGGTCGCCCGGGTCGCCGACGCGCCAGAGATGGCAGAACGGCGCGAACGCGTTCCTCACGAGCGCATACGGGAGCGCCGTGCGCTCGGCGTTCGTCAGTGATTCCTGCAGCGACGTGTCGTAGGTATCGACCAGTTCTCGAAGCCGGGACATGCGGCGCGCAGGCGAGTTCTCCGCGCGGAATCGCTCGCTCGTGAACGTGTAACAGAGGATGAGCGCGATGTCCTCGATCCGCGCCCGTTCGCCCATGAAGTCGAAGTCGAGAACGGCGACGAGCTGGCTGTCCCGGAAGAGCACGTTGTTGTCCCAGAAGTCTCCGTGCGCGAGCTGGCGGGGCAGGGCTCGGACCGACGCAGGTTGCGCCGCCTCCAGCTCGCCGCAAAGCCACAACGCGCGCGTCGCCAGCAGGAGTTCATCCGCATCGCGCGCTTCCCGCCGTGTCCGCTCAACCGCTTCGCGCACCCGGTTCTCGACGTCCTCGACCCGCATGTAGTTCGCATAGGGCGCGGTCCCGGCGTCGCTGTGGACGGTCAGACCGCGCATCGCGTCATGGATCTGCGCAAGCGCTTTGACCCCATGGAGGAGCCGATCCCACGTGTCCATCGGCTCGCCGTCGACGTATGCCTCGACTTCGACGATTCGGTCGCTCAGTACGGCGAATGGTTCCCCGTCCAGGGTTCGTCGAGGCCGTGCGATGGGTATGCCTGCCTGGGCGATGCGCTCCTTAGCCAGCCGCATGCCCGCTGCGCGTTCCGGTGTCGTCCATGGGCAGTACACGCGGACCACGTGTGCGCCATCGTTCGCGTCCACGCGTAGGTTCAGATTGACGGAGCCGCCCAGATCGACGGGCTCGCCGGACCATCGGAGCCCGTAGGCTTCGTGGAGGAGCGTCAGGAGCTCAGAAGAGATGACGGCGCGCTCGCGGACGCTCACCTGAGCGCCTTCCCGACAGACACGGCGGCAGGGCAGAAGCCGACACTCGAACTACGAGGCGTTCGATGTGAGGCTATGCGAAGGAGTGGCGCGCCCGGAGAGATTTGAACTCCCGACCTCATGATCCGTAGTCACGTGCACGCCCAGTTATGGCGCGGGTTTTCTGGGCATGCTTGCCAAACTCTTGCCCAAACTCACCGTTCGCGCGGGCGATAGGTGGTCTTTTCGACCCATCGCAGCACGTCTGCGCGATGGAACCGCAGCAGCCTCCCGACCTTCACGTACGGGAACCCGCCCGCCTGCGTCCAATGATAAATCGTCTTCGGCTGGACGTTCAACAGAGCGGCAACCTCGCGGACGCTCAGTAGCCGGTCGCTTCCCGCCTGTAAGGACTCACTGTCCATCGTTCATGCTCCTCTGTGTCGCCTGGCGTGGAGCGCATGTCCGTATCACCCGATGCCGCTCGCCAGTCAGACTTTCCTCACTTGCCATCGCCTTCTTCTCCGCCAGGTCTGGGTTGTCCGGGTCCAAGACCCTTCTTCTCGTCCCCCTCCATGGGTTGGGGCGTCGCGCTCTCAACCCGGAGGGCGCTTTCTCCCACAACGGCGATGTTCACCTGCACCGGCGGTAGTCGCAGCAGGCGACCCACATACGCCAAAGACCGGGCAGCCGATAGATAGCGCCTTTGCGCCCTGTCCACCGCTTTCTGCCAGTAGACCGCCATCTCTATCGTCAGCCCTTCGGCGTGCTTCCCGGCAGAGCGTGTCTCCATCGTGTGGACGTGCAGCCAACACGTGACGACTCGTTCCACGAGCAGCCGTTCTATCAGCGACGGGCTCGTCGAAAGCAGTTCGCGCTCAAGGGCTTTCGCTCTCATCAGCAGACCTTCGGCAACGCCCGCATCGAACCGGCTCACCACGAGCCTCCGCAGGTGTCCCTCCCAGTCCATTCGCTCAACCCTCTTGCGCTGCTCTTCGAGCGCCGCCCGGAGCCGGGCGCGGGCGCTCTCGTCGCCCGCGCGCACCTCCTCGGCGAGTTGAGCCACTCGCTGTTCCCACGCCTGGAAGTCCGGGCAGGCGATCGCGTCGCTAGGACTCGTCCTTGCCTTTCGCACCACGTTTGCGCCTCCACTCCCCTCGGTGATGCTGGTGATAGCCGTCCAGCGCCAGCAGACCACGAATCATCGTGCTCGTCTGGCGAAACCCCTCCGCTGCTTGTGCGTCAAGGGCGTCGTACCGAGCCTTGCAGCGTCGCCATCGTTCCCGCTCCGTTGCGCGGGTTCTCCGCTCTGCTGCGTCCAGCGCCGCCATCGCTTCGGCGAGCGCCCCCGCGCCAATGTATTGCCGGACGACGCGCTTCCCCACACGTAAAGAACGAGTGTAATAGTGCCCGCGTCCGTTGCGGCGCTCCCACGCCATTGTGTTACTCCGAATCGCTTGCCCCGCCGCCCGTGTCGGCGCGCACGCCCAATGATTCGCGCGGGCAGGCAGACAGGGCGCTTTCGATTCCAACCTCCGCCCACCGGCGTACGAGGACGTCGCCCCCCTCGCGGAGCATGTCGCCGGTGTCCTTCGCGCGGAACGGTCGCCACCGCCGCGCGTGCGGCAAGACGTGCGGCAAGACGCACCGCCAGCGCGCCGCCGCCGTTTCGCCGGCTTCGTCCGCGTCGAACGCCAGCAGGATCGTCCTCGTGTGGAGCAGGCGCGCCGTCCAGAGCGGGCGCAGGCACGACGACGCGCCGAGCGTCGCAACCGGAACCACCAAGTCGCCTGCCGCCTGTCGAACCGCCAGCATGTCGAAAACTCCCTCGACGAGCATCGCCGGCTTGCCGGGCTCCACGCCGTCGATCCCGTGCGGCGCGAGGCGGGAGCCCGTGACTGTGACGTACTTCGGCTCGCCCGCCGCGCGTCGAATCTGCGCCGCCCAGAGCGCGCCATCGACCTCAACCGGGATGACGATGCCGCGCGGAATCCAGATGTCCCCGCCCGGCGCCATCCAGGGCGGGCGCTTCTCTCGTCGCTCCGTCGGATTCAAACCGAGACGCGCCTGGCGGATTGTGTCGTCCGTGAACCTGCGCCCCCGGAGATAATCGAGCGGGCGCGGGTCGTCTCCGTCCCAAAGCTTCGCCGCCGCCGCGTCCACGAACCTCCGCGCGGCGTCCTGCCATTCCTCGCGGGGCGGATCCGGCGTCGCTGGTCGGATTGGTCGGGTCGGGTTCGACGACATGCCGAGCCGCCGCCGCGCTTCCGCCGCATCGATCCCGTGCCGCTGTTGCAGGTATCCGACGACGTTTCCGCCGTACCGACATTTTCTGCACCACCAAAGTCCCTTTCCCGCGTCCACGAGGAAGCGGTCGTCGCCGGCGCGGCAGAAGGGGCATCCTCCGACGAGCTCCTTGCCCTTCGGGCGGAGCATGACGCCGTCCGCCGCCAGAACGCCGATCAGGTCGTCCGCCATGACCGCGCCCCTCAGTTGAACCGGGACGGCTGCCCGTCCCCGGAGCTCCCCGGCGCGAAAGGATCGGCTCTGGCGGCAAACCACCGCCCGGCGACGACCGCCGCGCCGATGCGCCGCCTCGCCGCGTCCAGCACGCCGATGCTGACGTTCGTGCCGTAGGCAACTTCATGCGGGATACCATTCTTACCCGCGCGGTCGAGCAGCCTCCCCAGCCAGTCCGCCGTTTCGCGGATTTTGCGCTCCGTTTTCGCGGCGAGGTTGGGCATTCGCGCGAGCGCGGAGCCCACAGCTTCGTCAACAAGGGCATCCGCGTCGGCGAGAGAACCGGAAAACAAGCTTGCAGCCTCCGCCACTTCCTCATCGGTCGGACGCACGATGGAGGCGTCGAACGCCGCCCGCCCCAGGGGGTCGCCTTGGTCGGCAGACGCCCTTATACCGCGCAAAGCTCCTTCCGGGGGGTTTCTACCCGCTAGCCCGCTAGGATCCCTGTGTTCATGCGGCTCTGCGGGAGTTTCGGATCCGCTAGGCGAAGCCACTCCTAGCGGATCCGAAACAGGCCTTGCGCCCAGTGTTTGCGGGGATCCTAGCGTCCCTAGCGGATGCGGTGCGGGGATTTCGGGCTGCGCGCCAAGATACTGCCCCCAAGCCTCGACGAAGTCGCTGCGCTCGTACCCTCGACAGTTCACACCATCGACCCACAGCTGCTTCGGATGGATGTCGAAGCGTCGAAGAAGTACCGCAAGCCGCGCGGGGGTCAGCCCGTTTCCGCGCGCGTAGTCTACCCAGCGCGATTCCGGGAGTTCACGTAGGAGTTGGATTAGTCGGGGCGTGGGAAGGCGTTCGACGCGTCCGCCGCCCACGTCGAGCGGCGCGTCGTCCTCGTCCGCCCTCTTGAATGCCGCGAAGATGTCCCTGAGCAATGCCTCAAGGAAGTCGTCCTCGTCCAACGCCGCGCCCGACAGCGCCAGCGCCGCGCGCCGGGCGCGCTCGGGCCAGTCGCCCCCCACCTCGTCGGCGATGCTAAGCAGTACCCTCCAGTTGTCCGCCGCTCTGTCGTGCAGCGCGCTCGGAACCTCCGGGTCGGCGTCCCGCAGCGCGTGGAGATGGTCGTTCGACCAACGCATCAGACGCGAGCGCAGCGGCTCGAAGTGCCCCGACCGATCAATCCGCCAACGCTCGACCGCCACGCCCTTCGGCTTGCGCCCCATCCGGACTTCGATGGCCCGGTCGGCGAGCGTGCTCGGCAAAGTCCCGATCTTGGCGACGCAAGTCGCGGCCCACACGTCGAACCGACGGGGTTCGTGATTGTCTCCCACCGTCCGCAGGACGAAAGCGTTTGCCCGCGCGTGCCCGGCGTTCAAGATGCCGTGCAGCGTGCTGTCGTCGTTCAAGAACGTATCCATTTCATCAATCAGCAGCGTTGGATGCAATTGCTCGATGCTCCGAAACACCGCCGCCGTCGTCGTGTTCGATGTCGGAAGGGGCTTCAAAGCGAGCGCGCCGATGAACGATAACAGCGTCGTTTTGCCGCACCGCCGCGTCGGCGACGTGACCGCTAGTCGCGGGGAGATGCTCGCCGCGCCCACTGTATAGGTGAAAGCGATCCACAAAGCGGTCGTGTCCGCCCCCGCGTCGCTCTCGAAATGGACGAACCGCCGTGCCGTCTCGACCAGCTCGTCGAGCAGTTTCGCGCCGTCCACCGGTTCCGATGACGGTTGCGGCGCGTCGAGAACCACGGCTTGCCCTTGCAGACCGTCCGGCTCGCCGGATTTGCCGCCCACATCCTCTCCGAGCGCCGCATCCACGAGTCGGGCGGGGCTTCCGCATTTGCGGCGTTTGAGCTCGGCGATAAGTCGCTCCCGGAGAGTCTCGCGCGCCAGCGCGTCCCCCTGCCCGTTCGCGCCGGCAACCGCCCGCAACGCCGCTTCGATCCGCTCCACGTCGGCGTCGGCGGGCAGATCGCGGAGCGGACGGAGCGGGTCGTCGCCGGCGGAGCACTCGGCGCGCATCAGGTCGTCGGTCATCTTTGGTCCCCGCCCTGCCCGACCGCCCCGGCAAGCTCCACGACCTCGGACGGCTCGACGCCGAGCGCGCGCGCGAGCTTGCGCGCCTGCGCTATGGACGGGAGAAGCCGCCCCCCAGTGATGAGCGAAACCGTGTAGGGCGTCACCCCTGCCGACGCGGCGAGCTGAAGAGCCGTCAAGCCCCGCTGCTCGCGCGCCTCTCTCAAGGTTATTCGTTCCATGTTTTGCGCTCCTTGATTGTCCATTGCCCAACGTTCACGCGGAGTATACCATAGCGATACGCTACGCCGCGCGTAGCGACAAGGTCTTGTTCGCACTCGTCGCGCTACGGGGGTCATCTTCGCGGAATACCGTCACCCAACGGGGCGCGTCCATCCCGCACAGGGAGACGGTTAGCCCTGTAACCATGCATAAGGATCGGGACGATGAAAAAAGTGGGCGTGCTATGAATAATCTACAAGACGAGTTCGTGGAGCTTGTCGAACGTGTCGCCGACCGGCTCGCCCTCGAATCCGGCAAGCGTCCCTCGGTCGCCGCCGTCCGCGCCGCCGTCCGCGCGAAGAAAGCCCGCGTTGAAGCCGCGATGCGCGACTACCACCCACCCCGCTGGACGGCGCAATGCGGAACGTCGCGCGAAGCTGCCCCGACGATGCGGTACCTCCGCGCGTGCGACGACGCCTTGAACCCGCGCCCCATGTTCTTTGCGAACCGCCGCGAACCACCTGCCTACGCCGCGAACGCGGCAGATAGGCGCGAAGCCATCCGCCGGATGAACCTTCTGACCGCAGCCGTCGCCGCATTGCTCCGGGACAAGGCAACCCCGGACGCGCTTCGTCCGGCGGTGGCTGAATGCGCGAGGAGAGCGCGCACGGAAGGCTTCTTTACAGAACTGACCGCCCCGCTCCCGACCGACGTGGCGGAGCGACTCACCTTCATCGCGTCGCGACTTGAACGACTCGTTCGTGAACGAGAGCGCGCCAAGACGATTGGGAGCCGAGTCGCCGACGCCGTGACCGACTTGAACGCCGCCGTTGCCAACGCCGCGCTTGAAGGTCGAGTCGTCTATCTCCGCGCCCCTGCGGGTTGGCTTACGCTGCCTGTGACCGTCCACGAGTTCGCCATCGCGCCCGTCGGGACGTTCCCTATCGGCGCGCCACCGCGAACCGCAAGCGAGTTGCAGTCTTGGCGGGACAAGGGCATTGAGGACGGGTATATCGGCGACATGATGCTATCGCTTCCCGACGCCGCCACGGTCGCAGGCGTCTCGGTTCCCGCGATGAGGCAGAGGATTCGCCGTTCAAAGAAAGACCACCCGTTCGTATCGCTCCCGAAGGGAACCGACAAGCGTTGCGAGCATCACGTTGCGTTCGGCGACCTTCTGCTTTGGCTCGATACGTGGACGGGTCGAAAGGCGCGGAGGGGGGTTTCCCAAGGCGGGGAGTTGCGCGTCGTGGTCGAACGCAGCGAAATCGAAACGCGCGTCTAGCTCGTTGGCGACGCGCCCGATGCGGAAACGTACGGAGCGCCTATCTGCCAGGCAGATAGGTAGGGGCTCAAACGACCGCCGCCGGAGTCCCGCCCTCTCGTTGTCAATCGGATAGGGCAGGACGCGCCTCGCCTGCGCCTGGACTACGGAAGCGCGCCTCTCACTCTCCCGTCGGCGCCGAACACGCGCACCACGCCTGGAAATGGCGATGGATCGTGCTGTCGTCGCCGTATTCCTTGGGGATTCGATTCCACTGACAGCCGGTGCGCAGCTTGTAGACAACCCCGTCCAACACCGGGCGAAGCGGCACGCGCTTGCGGTCTTGCCGACGTCGAGGATACTCGCGGCTCAGAATCTCCTCGATGATCTCCCACACGTCGTCGGGAGCCGCCCAGATCGTCGGTTCCGGCTTGGCACTCTCGTTGGTTCTCACGCGATAGGCTCCTAGGCGAACGGTCTCAGCGAGCCTATCGCCAGGTCCCATTCGCTGGTTGAGATAGACTCTTAGACGTTAGCGACGTGGGTGTGGACTGGGGCGGCTGGAGTATGGCTATCGCAGGGCGGAGCAAATGCGCTCCGCGATGAGGCTGAGCCCTCTGTCGCGCGTCATCCTGCCTTCGATGATGACGATACCCTCCGTAAAGAGCACCGCGCCGGACCGCTGGTAGACTCGGTCGAAGACCGTCGTGTCCAGCAGACCCGTCTCGTCGCTCAACGTCAGGAAGACGACCACCTTGCCCGACCGCGTCGGAGGACGATGGGGCTGGACGGGAACCCCGGCGACTCGGACGCAGCCTTCCTTCCTCTTCGCCTCCATGCAGGTGAGAACGCCCTGCGCATCGAGGCTCTCGCGCAGGAAGTCGAGCGGGTGCCAATTCGGGCTGAACCCCAGCGAGCGGAACTCTATCGTGCACAGCGCGCGATCGGAGAAGGGCTCGACATGGGGCAAGGAGAGAACAGGCGTACCCAAGCCAAGGGGGTCGTCGCCGGCGACGGGGATGCGTCCCTCCGCCAACGCCCACAGCAGCGCGCGGCGATTGGGATGCAGACGCTCGAAGGCTCCTGCCATGACGAGGTTCTCCAACTCATCCCGTGCAGGTCGCACGCGCGCCGCGAAGTCCACGACGCTCTCGAAGTCGCGCCGATGCCGCTCTTCCGCCATGCGGTCCCGCGTCTCCTCGCGGAGCTTCCGCGTTGCGCGCCATCCGGTGCGGATCCACCGATCCGATGAGGTGAACTCGTCTCGGCTCAGGTTCACATCGAGCGGGAGAATGTCGATGCCTCGCCGCTTCGCTTCCGTCACGAGGATGTAGGGGGGCCAACAGCCCATCGGCTGGTTGTTCAGGAGTCCGCAGTAGAATTCGGCGGGATGGTGCGTCAGCAGGTACGCCGTCCGATACGCCGTGTCGCCGAACGCGGCGGCGTGTCCTTCGCAGAACCCGTAGCCGCCGTAGGCGCTGACCCATTCGAAGATCGTCTCGGCGGTCTCTTGAGAGTATCCCCGCGCGATCGTCTTGGAGACGAACATCTTTCCGAGGTTCTCCATCTCCTCGCGTGTGCGTTTGTGTGTCATCGCTCGCCGGAGGATGTCCGCCTCGCCGGGGGTGAACCCTGCGATGGCGACGCAGATGTCGATGACCTGCTCCTGAAAGAGCACGACGCCGTAGGTGCGTTCCAGGATCGGGCGGAGCTCCGGCAGTAGGTAGTCCACCGGCTGGATGCCCAGCTTTCGGCGCACCCAGGGCTCCACCATCTCGCCCTTGAGGGGACCGGGACGGATAGCCGCGACGCTGTGGACGATGTCCTCGATGGTGCTCGCCATGAGCCGGCTTTGGAGGACACGCTGCGCTGGACTCTCGATCTGGAAGGCTCCGGCGGTTTCGCCGGTCTGAACCAGTCGATAGGTCTTCGCATCGTCGAGGGGAATGCGCTCGAACACGAGGGGTTCCGTGTCGTTGAGGACAGCGATCCGCTCCATGTGCCGCATCGTGTCTTCGACGGCTCCGAGCATGCGCAGATGGAGGAAGTCGAACTTGACGAGCCCCATGTCCTCGACATCGACCTTGTCGAAGGGAATGATGTTGCAGCCCTTCGCGGATTCCTGGAGAGGAGCGATCTCGGCGATCGGGGGGCCTGTCACGATGATGCCGCTGGCATGGGTCAAGATATGGCGCGGGTGCTCCGCGATCCTGCCGCAGAGGTCGAAGAGCAGCTCGAAGCGTTTGCGCGGGATGTTCAGGGCGCGGACTTCGGGATAGCGGTCCAGCAGCGCCTCGATATCGTCCGCGCTGGCGAACATGGGAATCCGCTTCGCCAGGACGTGGAGTTCGCTCTCGCGGAATCCGAACACCTTGCCGACGTCGCGCACCGTGCCGCGCGCGCGGTAGCAGTGGAACGCGGCGACGGCGGCGGCGTGATCCTGTCCGTAGGTCTCCAGGACATAGTCTGCGATCCGCTCCCGGTACCGGGCGTCGAAGTCGAGATCGACGTCCGGAAGGCTGTGAGCGCGCTCGTGACTGATGAACCGCTCGAACCGATGGTTCCGTCCGAATGCGTCCACGTTCGTCAGGTAGAGGCAGTAGGCGACGACGGAATCCGCCGCAGACCCTCTCCCGGCGAAGCGGATCCCCTTTTGCTTGGCGACGTCCACCACGTCCGTGAAGATCAGGAAGTACTCGGCGAAATCGAGCGCGATGATCGTCTGGAGCTCGTGCTCGATGCGAGCTCGAAGCGCGTCGCTGAGCGTCCCGTAGCGTTCCCGCGCTCCGGCGTAGACCTTCATCGTCAAGACGCGGGGGGCGTCCTGTCCCGAATAGAGCCCCGGATAGCGCGGCATGTAGGCTCTCCCGCCGAGGGAGTAGGTCTCGCACATGGACGCGATCCGCAGCGTGTTCCGCACCGCTTCCGGGCAATCATTGAAGGCGCGTTCCATCTCGTCGGGCGGCTTCAGGTAGCGTTCCGCGTTGATATTCCGGTCGGGATGAGGTTCGTCGATACGGCATCCGACGCGGATGCAGGTCAGGATATCGTGCGTACGGAAGTCGTCCGGCGCGAGATGGTGGACGTTGTTCGTCGCGACGACGGGCAGGCAGTGTCGGCGAGCCAGTTCACGGAGCGCGGCATCCACCATGCGGTCGCCGGGAAGCCCGGTGCGTTGCAGTTCGACAAACAGCCGCTCTCTGCCGAAGAGCCCCAGCAGGCGTCCGATGATGTTCCCTGCGCCTGGCTCGTCACGCCGCGCGACGGCTCTGGAAAGAGCTCCCCGCCGGCAGCCGGTCAGGCAGATCAGGTCCTGCGTGTTGGCGTCGAGCGCCTTCCATGCGAGCGATGGCGACCCTCGCTCGTGGTCCAGATGGGAGCGCGTCAGCAGTCGGCAGAGGTTCGCGTATCCGCTGGCGTTCTGCGCCAGAAGTGTCAGATGGGAACCGTCGTCCAGAGTGACTTCGGAGCCGAGGATGGGCTGAATGCCCGACTGTTCGCAGGCTTTCAGGTGACGCACCGCTCCGGCGACCATGTTGTGATCTGTCAGAGCGAGCGCGGGCATACCCAGCTCGGATGCCCTTCGGACGAGGTGGGGGATGGTCGTCGCGCCGTCGAGGAAACTGAACGGGCTGTGGACGTGAAGATGAGCGAAGGACACGGCGCGGCTCTCCACTCAATCGAGACTCAGTCGAAGACGCGATACAGATGCCACGCGCCCGATACCTCGTCGCGATAGACGACGAAAAGCCCTTTCGACGCGGTTCGCGTTCCCTCGAGGCGATAGAAGCGCTTCGGGCTCTCTCCGTGCCACCAGATGCCCGTCTCGACCCACGTGTCGATGACGGCGACGGAGTAGGAGGCGCCTGAAGAGAACCGGAGAGCCGTTGGAACGCCGTCCGGCGCGTCCACGTCGATCTCCGTCTCGACGCGCTTGCTCATCGCTGGCTTTTCTCCCTACCAGCCGGTTCCCACGGGACAGAGCCCGTTGCTCTCCCAGATCCGTTCGGCGAAACGCAGCGGTTGGAGATGATGCGGAGCGCTCTCGTCGCTCAGGATAGACAAGGAGCGGCTTCCGAACCGCGCGCGGGTCATCTCCATTGCCTTCGCCGTCTTGCGTTCGCGCTCTTTGTCGGGGTTCCCCCAGAGCGCCCCTTGTTCGTCGTCCCAGCCCGACAGCTCGCGGCATACGAGTGCGATGCGCTCCACCTCCTCGCCCTGCCAGAGCTCGCCCCAAAGACGTCCCGCGCGGTGGGAGATCGCCAATTCGGAGAGCTCGGCGCGTGGAAAGCGGGAGCCTCCATCGCGTCGTTCCCCGTCGGCGAAACGGAGCGAGAGGGCGATCTCGGCGGGGCGTCGCCTTTCACCGCGCAGACGGCGATAGGAGGTTCTGCAGAGCCGCTGTAGGAGCGCGACGAGCCGGGGCTCCTGATCCGTGGGCGGAGCGAACGACTGGGAGACGAAGAGCGACCGGGGCGGATAGTTCGGGTGGATCCGCCGCGTCGTTTTGCCCTTGGCGGTCTGATAGACCGCCCAGCCGTCGTTTTTCCCGACGATGCCGAGGAACCGCGCCATCGGCAGGTGAGCGACATCCCCCAGCGTGCGGATACCCAGGCGGTCGCACTGTTCCACCAGAGGAGTGGGAATCGACGGGCATTTGGAAAGCGGAATACTCGCGCGGAAGGGGAGCTCCTCGTCGGCAGTCAGGACGATCCCGTTAGGCGGCTTGCGTAGAGCCGTCTGGGCGATGAGCGGGCACGATCCCCCGCCGATGCGCGTTTCCAAGCCCGTCGCTGAGCGTATCCCTTCGCGGATGGTCTCCGCTCGCTCTCTCAGCGTCTCGCCTTTGCGGAGACACCCAGTCAGGTCTACGAAGCCCTTGTGGTAGTCCAGCGTCTCAACGAGCGGCGTATGGGCGGCAGCGATATCCCACACCCTCTGCGCCAACTCCCGGCACTGGACAGGGTTCTCGTCGGAAACGACCGCCGGAGCTAGCCGAAGCGCACGCCGCAGGGGCATTCCGAGGGTAACGCCCTTCCGAAGGACCTCCTCCGATGCGTCGAGAACGGCGTCGTCGCGCG
>VGLH01000059.1 GCA_016866785.1 Candidatus Poribacteria bacterium | reverse complement strand
GACGTCAAAGGCTTGCTGAATCAACGAGGTCGCCGTCGGTTGGGGTCCTTCGCGCGAGGAGCCGATCAGCAGCGAGGTCGCGATGCGCGGCTCGGCGAACCGAATCTCCCGCAGCGTCTCCGGGATGAATGAGATGACCACGGTCTGATCAAGCCTGTTCGCCTTCCGGACGATCTCCGCCACCGGAAGCGCGGCATCGCGAACCTTCAGCTCGACCACTGCCAGCGTGTTCGCCGGCAGAACATCGAACGCTTCGTCAAGCGTCGGGACACGCTCGCCGACGAACGCCTCAGAGAACCGCACACCGGCGTCGGCAGCGCGGATATCCGACATCGCCATCTGCGCGACGCGTCCGATCCGGTCGGTGGTGCGATCCAGCGTGGCATCGTGGAGCACGACCACCTCGCCGTCGCCGGTCACATGCACGTCCATCTCGACGCCGTCCGTGTCCATCTCGACCGCGAGACGGAAGGCTGCCAGCGTGTTCTCCGGCGCATGTGCCGAGGCTCCGCGATGCGCAATCCTCAGCCAGTTCTTCATGGGCGCTCGGTCTCCGATGGCTTATACATCAGGATCCGTGCCAACGATCGGTCCACGACGTACACGGAACCGTCCTGTCCCAGGGCGACGGATACGGGCTCCCGCATTTCGCCGCGACCGAACTCGGTCAGGATGTCTCCGCGCTCCCCGATGACGACGACTCGCGGTGTGGCAGCATCGCACACGTATCGCCGACCGGCTGCATCGACGCCCACGCCAACTGGGGTGACGACCGCCTCGACCAGCGAGGTCTCGGCGACGAGGTTCCCGGCGAAGTCGAGGCGGATCAGCCGCTGATTGCCCGTGTCCGCGATATGGGCTCCGCCCTTGCCGTCCGGGGCGACCGCCTGCGGGTTGTCGAGTGAGCCACGATCATGACCGAAACCGTCGTATGACCAGACCACTGCGCCGGTGGTAGCGATGCGGCAGACACGACCGTGGATCGCATCGAGGAGCAGCAAACCCATCGATCCGTCCCACGCGAGCGCGGTCGGCGCGAATCCCGACGTGTCATTCTGGGTTTCGAGAACGCCGAACCGATGGGTCGCGGGATCGTAGGACTGAACCTGCCTGCCGCCGCTGTCTGCGACATAGAGCACGTCGCGCGGCGACGGGACGAACGTGATCGCTCTCGGAGTATCGAATTCGCCGACGCGCGAACCGTACCCGCCAATCGTGTTGCTGACCGTGCCGTCGGGACGAAGCGCGAGGATGCGGTGCGTTTCAGCGTCTGCAACGTAGAGCGTCCCATCCGACGCGATGGCGGCCGCAGACGGATCGCTCAACGGTTCCGCGCCCTTGCCCGGTTCGCCCAGTTTCGCCGCGAGCTCGAAGTGAACGCCGACGTGGCTGAGACTCGTTGGATCGAGGCGCGAGGCGCGTACAGTGGGGGGAACCGGCCGCATGCCAGCGCACCCAGCCGTGGCGGCGATGCCAAGAGCGACGGTCAGGAAATATCTACTCCGTCTGAACGGCGAAACGGAAAACATACGTGAGCTTTTCCATCGACGACCCTAGCTCGACGTTCGGGATGATGAGCGTCAAGCGAGGGGAACGGCCGCTCTGGCGGCGGAAATAGACGTAGAACGGCGCCTTGCCTCCATGCATGACCGAGGTCCGAATGACCTCTTCCGGGTTAAGAGGGCTGACCCAGTCGCCCTGGACACTGAGTGTGCGATCCCATCGGAAGATGTCGCCCTTGATCCCGATAGGCGGCTTGGGCTGGAATCGGGCTCCCAGGAGGAAGTTCTGCTCCTGCCTTGTCAGAGGCTTGAAGCTCTGTCCGTTGTGGTCGAGAAGACGGACGGCGGCGCGGTCGAAGCTGACCCATTGGCCCGACGAGTTGTAGATGATGACGAAGAAGCCGTCTGCCTCTTTCACATCAGGCATGGAAGCCACGACGACGGCGACGCCATTCTTGGAGACTGCGGCTCCCTTCGACTTCGGGAGGAACGTCGTGTTCTCGTCGGGCACCGGAAAGAGATGGCCCTCGTGGATCCCGGTGCACCCGGATATCGCAAACAGAGCGGCGGCGAGGCAGGCAAGCCATCGCGAAGGAATGGGTTTCATGTCGCGAAGCGTATCACACGCGGCGTGCGTGGGGAACCGCTCGACGCTGCGCAGGAGGCGATGTGGCGCGAGTCGACCTTGACGACCGTTCGTAGTGCAAGTAATCTGTTAGTGTGCAGGAGCCTGCGAGGAGCACCCGATGGCAGAACACACGATTCGGCGGACACGGCACGCGTATCGGCGCGGGCCCGAATGTGCCGTGCGGTTGCTGATCTCACTGGTTGTCCTGGCGACTGCGTCAACGATGGTCGCCTCCGCTTCCGAGACCCAATCCGCAGCCCAACCCACCTACCTGGTCGGTCGATCCAGATCGGCTCCTATCGTCGACGGCATGTTGGACGACCCGGTGTGGTCCAAAGCGCGAGAGCAGCGACTCGATTACGACGTCGACACGGGCGCGCAGTGGGTCGATAGCCGGGATGCCGATGCGTCGTTCAGGGCAGTGTGGAGGGATGGACGCCTCTATGTCGCCCTTCGGATCGAAGACGACGAGTTGCGGCTCGATCCGAGGCGACCTGAATTCTCCGACCGGCTCGAGGTCTACGAGAGGACGAGCGCGACGCAGCCTATATCGCGTTACACGATCCCGGTCCACTCGACCGGATCGGTCGAGGACCCGGACGTGCCGTTCGTCGTGTGGAGTCGCGACGGCAAGGGAGTCGAGTTCAGCCTCGACACGAATGCGATGTACCAGTCGCTCAAAGAGCTGAGCCTCAACATCACCTACGTCGATGTCGATGCTCGCGGAGTCCAGTCGCGGATCGGCTGGGTGCCCGACTCCCCGTCGCGGCGCGGCGCGCAGCTTGGGGTCCTGTCGTTCGACGACGGCATCGGTCCCCGCGCGAAACTCGGAACGACATGGGGCAAGGTCAAGGCTCTCTACTGATCAGCCGGATCACCCGAGGGTGCGAGGGCCGTGGTGCGGTTCATCGTCGGCAAGACGCTTGAGTTGATGGGCATCGCGTCGCTCACCGCCGGCATTGTCATCGGGATCGGCAACCACACGCAGTTGGCATTGCCTCTGGGGCCCATGTCCGGCGAACGCGCCATGGGGATCGAGCTCGCCTTCTTCCTCGCCGGGATGGCGGTGTTCTGGGTGGGAACACGGATCGAACGCTCGTCTATGTAGGTCCCACCTGAGTCGAGAGCGCGTACACGCCCGTCATTCCATTCGACCCATCGTACATGACGACAACCAGCGTGCGTCCGTCGCAAGAGTCCGTCAGCGCACCGCGAGCAGACTCGTAGACCGCGTCAGGCAGCGCGTGCACGTTGGTATGCCCCTCCCAGTCGAGCGGCGTCGGAAGCACCTCGTCTGTCGTCGTGTTCCAGAGCAGAACGGTTGGGACGCCTAGCTCTTCGTGGGCTGACCGCGCGAGATCGATCAGCTCGTCGGTGCGCAGACCCAGGCGGGCGAGTTGCTGTCGCTGAGCAGCGACGATCTCCTCCTGCGGCATCGACAGTTGGTCGTCGGTCAGATGGGGGCGAACCCGTCCAGGGGTGCCCATGCGCTAGCGGCTCGTCGCGAGGCTGTCACGGTAGCGGACGAGCTCGTCCCGCCCGACGAACCGGATGCGGCCGCCTGTCTGGTCCGCGAGGCGCTTGAGTAGGATGGCTCCCGGAGCGTTCGGGGAATCCTTGACATCCAGCTCCAACCCGACGATGAAGAGCCCCGCCTGCGACGCGTTCGCGCGTCGGACTCCCTGGACGATCTTCTCCGGGTCCGTCTCGACGACGGAGCCGTAAGCGCTCGTCGGAACACCGTCTGTCAGCAACACGACGACATCTGGCTGCATCGCGAAGGCAGCCTGCAGGGCTCCCAACGTGTTCGTGCCGTTGTTGTCGCCGATCGACTGCTGTGTGAATCGATCGAGATAGCGTTTCGCCTTCGACAAGTTGTCCGCGGTCGCAGTGACTGCCTCGCCTCCCATGCGAGACACGTTGGCGGAGAACGTCAGGATGTTGAACGTGTCTTGTTCCGTGAGCAGGAACATGTGATCGATGAGCGCCGATTTCGCCAACTCGAGCTTGTAGAGCCCCGCCGCGCCCATGCTCGCCGAAACGTCGAGCACGTAGACGATCCGACCGTGATCGCCCTTGCCGCGCAGGAAGTCGAGGATGTTCAGCGGATCGCCCACTCCCGAGCGACCTCCGCCTCCGAGCAGACCGTCGCCGGTTCCGTCGTTGCCGTAGAGCATCGATCCGAGACCCGAACCGCGAACACGGGTTCGTCCCGTGACCTTTCCCTGACCGTCGGTGGCTCCCGGCAACGAGCGAAGCTGCGACAAGCTCGTCACGTCGGAGCTCAACTGAAGGTCGGCGGCAGTGGCAATGTCTGGGAGCCTCTGGGTGCGCGGCAGAAGGTTGTTCTCCGCGTCTTGCAGGACGATCCGAGGGCTCCACTGGCGCACTTCGGTGATGGGGTTGTTCGCCTGCTTCATCAGCTTGTCAGGCACTTCCCGAGCCAGCGGTCTTTCGTCCTCCTTGGGCTTCTCTTCGATGGGCGTCTTGAGCCGCTTCTTCACCATCTGCGGCGCGTTGGGTAACTGGAACCACTCGACGTCGATCGCATCGAGGACGCGGTAGACTTCGACCTGCATCATCAGCACGATGCCCATCGTAATGGCGGCGGCAAGGTGCAGGGACAGCGAAACGAGCAAAGCGGCGCGCGACCGCCGCTCGCGGGTCGGTTGGAATCCCAATGCACGTTGGGCGTCATGCCTGGTTGTGTTCATCCGACCAGCCCTTCGCAACGGTGTCGTCAACGACCCACGGCGAGTCATTCGGCAGCGTTCCTCACACGGTTAACAGGAGAACGAACAAGGCGATTCAGTCGGCTGACACGCATCACTGACGCGAGAGCCACAGCATCACACCGTCTAGGACGATTCCGATGCCCACGAGGATTAGGACCGCGTGGGTGAGACGGGTGGCGAAAGGCGACAGCCGGACCCATCCGGCGCGCTTCTCGGCGATGGCGATGCTGAGGCAAGCAGCCAAAGGCACGACGGCGGCTATCGGAGCCATGGTCGAGAGCAGGACACTCAGGAAGGCAGCTCCTGACAGAACGACAGCCCGCCGACGGATCCGACTCAGAAACGTGAACCCGGATGTTGGTCGCCTGGGTCCCGGCAGCAAGAGCAATCGGTGGACAGCTTCGTACGTCAGCCCATCCAGGAGTCGGCGGCCGTGCCCCCTCGGACGCGGCGGCACGGCAGGCTGCGGCAGTGCGCGCGACCGTTGCGCGAGCGTCAGATCAGCGATCCCGCCGGCATGCCCGCTTCCAACTCTTGGGTCGTCCGCCATCCGAAGCGTCGGCGCGACGGCGATCCTGAAACCTGTGTCACACCGCGAATCACGGCGTGGCCGAGGAATTGTGGACTTGGCGAAGGCAATTCGGACACTGGGCTCGCGCGACACTGCCACGGGTTCTGCTCGCCTCGGCGATGGGCAGACGCCTCACTGAAACAGCGCTTCGACGCCGCACGCAAGCTACCACACGGGCTACATGCCGTCAAGATCGGCACCGCCCAGGAACTGCTCAAGGAACGCCCGCGAACCGCAGGCGCGTGCCCTACTTCACGAGCAGGACCCGTCGCGTGTCGTCTCCTGTGGCGGTTCGGAGCTGGACCCAGTAAGCGCCGCTGCTCACGGGCTCGCCAGCGTCGTTCGCGCCGTCCCAGTAGGCAGCTCCGTCACGACTGATATGGGAACCCGCCTTCCTCCAGCCGAGCTCCAGCCGGCGCACGACGTTTCCGAGCGCATTGAACACGACGATATCGACATCCGAAGGTGAGTCGAGCTCGAACGGTATCCACGTCTCGGGATTCGCGGGACTCGGATACGCCGCCAGCAGCGTCGTTCTCCCGGTCACCATTCCTTCGCCCAGCAGTCGGACGAGAACTCGCCGGGCTCTGGAGACCTCAGCGCTGCCGTCACCGAGCTGATCCAGACGCCCCAAGATCGCGCGCAGGCGTTGCGCGTCGCGCGCGCCGACGCGACTGCCCCGCGCGTTCGACGCCGCGACGACCGGTGGTGAGGCCGCTACGGCGCTGTACGTCTCGCCGAATGCCACGGCGACCGCGACGAAGTCGAAGAGATCGACGATGCCGTCCCGGTTCACGTCCGGATTGGGGCGCACCGACCCAACCACCTCGGTGTCGAAGTTTCTGCCGAGAATCACGAGGTCCGCCGCGTCGACGCGGTAATCCTTGTTCACGTCGACCGGTGGCGACGCGACGACGTGTATCTGCCCCTCCGCGACCTGAAGCCTCCCCTTCTCGCCCTTCGGGCTTCGCACAACGCCGGACGGACGGAAGATAAGGTCTCCACCTTCCCAGATACGGAATCGCAGCGTCATGACGGCGCCCGCCGTCGGCGTGCCTGTGCCTCGGATGTTCGGCACGCCGGACAGCAGCTCGAGATGGTTGAGCGAGTACGGAACCTTGAGCTCGTAGTTCTCGATGTTCGACGCATCTGTGACCGCGACGACGACCTCCAACTGGTTGTCGATCACGCGCGGCGTGACGACGATCGTGAGTTGGGCGGGACCCGTCGCGCTCACAGTGGACTCGACCGAAACGCCGGCAATGGCGGAACCGGTGTTGTCGGAGAGCTTGAGGCGCGCGAAGCCGACAACGGTGGAGCCCTCCTTGGTGATCTTGAATCGGACGCGAGCGAGCGTCCCGGCTCCATCGACCCCGCCCCCGCTGAGGCGGTACTGCAACAGCGTGACGCGCCCGACGCGGTTGTCGATCACAGGCGGTTGCCAGTTTGTCGCAGCGCCCGCTTGCTTCAAGAAACCTCCCTCCTCGACGGACTCGACCTGAAGCACCGACGGGTCGAACGCCAGCGCCGCTTGGTAGCCGAAGAGCCCGGTCATGCGCTCGGCGCGGACCTCGACGATCGCGCTTGCCGTGTCCGCGTAGACGACATCGGCGAACACGACGTTGGACGCATCGACGGTGAACGACCGCATCTCGGACCACGGACCGAGGTAGTCCCGCACCGTGGAGGAGGCGACTCGCCAGTAGTACGTGCCATTGCCCAGCTTCCCCGAGGGCATTCGGTACTCGGTCGATCCGACGTACGGATCGACGATGAGTGAGAAGAAGTTGGGTTCACGCGACACCTGGACGTAGTAGGTCCATGCGCCGGGCGTCGGGTTCCACTCGAGTGCCATGCCTCGCGTCGCGGACGCATCGAGTGTGACGTCGATGCCGGGCGCTTTGAGCGTCGGCGCGATGGCGGGGGGCGTGAGGCTCCACAGCGCCGCCGTCTTGTCTTCGGAGGCGGTGGCGACCATCAGTCCATCCGCGCTGAATAGGATCGAGGTGACATCGCCTCCGTGCGGCAGCGTGGCGAGCAACTCCTCGCCCGAGACGTCCCAGATGAACGCGCGGTCATCCCGCGTGGCATTCGCGATCATGAGCCCATCCGGGCTGAACGTCACGGATGTCACGGCTTCTGCGTACTGAAACGTCCGCATGATCTCGCCGGATTGGACGTCCCAGAGCCGACCCATGCCGTCGTTGGAGCCGGTCGCGACTAGGAAGCCGCTCGGACTGAACCGCGCGGTCGTGACATCATCCTTGTGGTTCAGCAGATGGAGAAGGCGACCGGTCGCCACGTCCCAGATGCGCGCGGTGTTGTCGGCTGAACCGGAGACCAACCGCGATCCGTCGGGACTGAAGGCGACCGTCCAGACGTCGGAGCTGTGTCCCATCGTGGTCCGCAGACGCCCGGTCTTGGCGTTCCACAACCGGACGGTGGCGTCCTTGGATGCCGTCGCGATCAGCGTGCCGTCAGGGCTGAACTGGATCGCCATGACGTCGTTCTTCTGAGGCATGTTGAGCACATGCGCCTTGTCCTTGACGTTCCAGATCGCGGACGAGTTGTCACGCGAAGAGGTGGCGACCAGCGATCCGTCCGGGCTGAAGGCGACGTCGGTGATCGGATCGTGATGGCGGAAGGTCGCATAGTGCTTTCCGGTCGAGGCGAGCCAGAGCTCGACATAGCCCGCTTCGTTGCCAATCGCCAGGTATTCGGATCCGGGACCAAAACGCACGACGGTCGGCTTGTAGTTCTGCGCAATGGCAGCGAGTCGGTTCCCCGTTGCCGGTTCCCAAAGGTACACGTTACTGTCGGCGCAAGCAGTGGCGACTCGCGAGCCGTCGGCGCTCATGTCCATCGAGACGACGAAGCCGGCGTGGTTGAGTCGATGGGTCGGCTCTTGGGCTGCTACGGTCAGGGCAAACACGATGAAAAGCAACGACGAGACCAGTACGAGGCGGGAAGTCCGTCGATTCACGCGACTCTCCTTCCGACGCAATGGGTCTAGCGTGCGCAGAGATCGCTCGGCTGCCCGGTACGGTGGCGGACAATCGCTGTTGTGCACGAATATGTCCGATCCCGCAGCGCAATGCAACTGTCCGTGGCGATGAAAGCAGGAACTATGCCACAAGCCGGAGGCTTCGGATTCCGCGTGTGGCGCGTGTCTCAGATGCTAAAATGGCGATCCGCTGACCGCAGCGTCGCGACACTGTTCACCGGGAGGACAGCGCATGTCCGGCAGCCCACCATACCGCGAGACGCACCGACCTCAGTTCCATTTCACGGCGCGCCAAAACTGGCTCAACGACCCGAACGGACTCGTGTACCACCAGGGCGAGTACCACCTGTTCTTCCAGCACAACCCGAGCGGCGTCGACTGGGGCAACATGACGTGGGGACACGCCGTCAGTCCTGACCTCGTGCGCTGGACTCAGCTCGAGCACGCGATCCATCCAGACCATCTCGGCACGATCTTCTCGGGTTCCGCCGTCGTCGATTGGCAGAACACAGCCGGATTTAGAACCGGCGCTGACAACGCGATCGTGTGCGTCTACACGTCGGCGGGGGAGCCCTTCACGCAGAGCATCGCGTACAGCACCGACCGAGGGCGGTCATGGACGAAACACGCCGCGAACCCCGTCTTGGGACACATCGTCGGCAGCAACCGCGATCCCAAAGTGTTCTGGCACGAGCCTTCGGCGAAGTGGGTGATGGCGCTCTACCTGGATGGGAACGACTTCGCGCTGTTCGGCTCGACCAACCTGACCCAGTGGACGCGGCTGTCGGATGTGCGCGTTCCCGACGCAAGCGAATGTCCGGACCTCTTCGAGCTGCCCATTGACGGCGACCCCAACCACACGAAGTGGGTGTTCTGGGCGGGTAACGGGAACCATTCCATCGGAACCTTCGACGGCACGACGTTCATGCCCGAGACGGACGTGCTGAGAGCGGACCACGGCGCGAACTTCTACGCCGCCCAGACGTACAGCGACATCCCGTTAGGCGACGGTCGGCGCATCCAGATCGCCTGGATGCGAGGCGGCAAGTACCCGGACATGCCGTTCAACCAGCAGATGTCATTCCCCAGCGAGCTGACGCTGAGGGACACGGCGAAGGGCGTGCGTCTGCATCGCGAGCCGGTGCGCGAGATCGCGTCGCTGTACGGCAGTGAGCACCAGTGGCAAGACATCGCGCTGGCGCCGGGCGACAACCCGTTGCGCGACCTCGATGGCGAGCTCTTCGAGATCAGCGGGGAGATCGAAGTGGGCTCGGCGGGGGCTGTCGTGCTAGGTGTGCGCGGCGAGGCGGTCCGGTTTGACCTCGCGGCGCGACAAGCGGGATTCTGCGGCACGGCAGGACCGTTACCGGTGGTCGATGGCAGGCTACGGTTCCGCACGCTCGTGGATCGTACGTCCATTGAGCTTTTCGCAGCCGATGGCGAGCTGTCGATGTCGTCATGCTTCCTGCCCGATCCGGGCAATGGAGGCTGGTCGTTGTCGTCGGAGGGCAGTGCGGTGCGCATCTGGTCGTTGTCGGTCCGCGAGCTCAGGTCCGCGTGGTGAAGCCGGCAGCGCGGAACCGGTGGGCAGTGTCGATGGGCTCATGTATAATGGGTGTGCTGAGAGCGTCTGCCGTTCCCTACGCCCACCCCATCGTTGGTGATCCCGGATGAACCATGCTTACTACGGCGGCGGCGGGTTCACTCGCTTCGCACGTAGAGGCCTCTTGCCCCCAGCGATCAAGCTTCTCCTGATCGCCAACGCAGGCATGTACGGTCTCGACTTCGTCCTGCGCGCGGTCGCGCCGGAGCTCGGGATCGCGCTGTTCGCGCCGCGCGTGGGTCTCCTTCCCCTTCAGACGAACCTGGACCCGGATTTCGCGCGCGCGTTCGGGCTGTTCCGTCCGTGGCAGCTCGTCACGTACATGTTCCTGCACGCGAACCTGTTCCACATCGGGTTCAACATGCTCGCCCTGTGGATGTTCGGCACAGAGGTCGAGGAGCGTTGGGGTACCCGCCACTTCGCGACGTACTACTTCCTGTGCGGCATCGGCGGCGGCATCCTTCAGTTGGTGCTGCCGACCCTCCTCCACCGGACGCCCAACGCCGTCGTCGGGGCGAGCGGGGCGGTCTACGGCGTCCTGCTGGCTTTCGGCATGATGTTCCCCACGCGTCTGATCTACATCCCGGTCTTGTTCATTCCCATTGGCATTCCCGCCAAGATGCTCGTGATCATCTACGCCGTTCTCTCGATCCTCGGCGGATTGGGCGGCGGCGGAGGGGTCGCGCACTTCGCCCACTTGGGCGGCATGGCGTTCGGCTTCGCCTACATCAAATGGCAGCAGAGCAAGCGGCGATTCTACCGGGGCTAGCGGTCTGTTACGGTGCATTGGTTTCTGAGGTCTCGTCGTATCTCCTTCTGGGAGAACGAGGGGAAGACCTCGTGTTTACGTTGTCGAGTTATCGACCGCTGAGCGCCAGCGCCTCCGAGGTATGACGCATAGTGGGCATGGTGGTGTTCGTGTGATCCGTCGTGCGCAGACGCTGCTGTTGTCGGATGCTGGCTACCAGAACAAGGAAATCGCCCAGGTTCTCGGTGTGTCGTCGGAGACGGCTGATTCGCCTACGCCGACACGGTCGTGATCATGAAGTAGGGCGCGGCGTGGTCGGGGTGGTACACGCCCGGATAGAGCGCCGGCTGTCCCTGGCGGTCGATGGCGGAGAAATAAACGAGCAGGTCGAACGTTGCGTCGATCTCGCCGCCCGGCACGATGCCCCGAAACCCCCGATCCGTCCGTTCCATGGGAGCCGTCCGAAACGCGCCGTCCATCTGGTTCATGCGTCGGTAGTGGAGCGTCATCGACGCGGGAGACAGAGGCACGTCGGCAACGCGTGCATCCAGCACGAGATCACGCCCGGCGACGCACGTGTCGGGAACCGATACGGAGAGCGCGATGGTCGGCGGAGGCAGAGGAGGCGCTGCCACGGCGGGCCCCACGCTCTCGGCTTCGTCACCGAGCATCTCCGCCAGCTTGGCGACGTCCTTCTCGATCTCGTGCTGGCGATCCGCCCAGCTTCCCCGTCGCTCGTATCCGGCTCCCGCGCTGAAGTCGAGCGCGTCGTAGTATTGCTCGGCTCCCCGCTCCGCAAGAGCCCGCCAATGCGCCAACGCCTCGCGGGCCGCCGTGAACGCCCGCCGCAGGTCGCGCTGACTTCCGCGTTCTTCGTAGCTCGTGAACGCGACGGCCGCCTCGATCTTCCACGCGTGGTAGTCCGCGAGGTCGGCAAGCATCAGGAAGTCGGCGCGGCTCGATGCGTACTCGCGGTTCCCGTGGGAAGCGTCGAGAGCGTCCCGTGTCTCGGCGGCGAATGAGCGGAACCAGTCGCGGACGTGCAGCGGCGAGTGCTTGCCCTGGAGCGCTCCGCCGAGGGAGTCGCGCACGTAGTCGTCGATCTTGTAGAAGAGCCCCTGATCGCTCGGTTCGGCGTTCTGGTAGGTGTTCTTGCCGCGCTGGGGGTGGTGATTGTGTTCCGCGAATAGGGGTCCGCCGGTATCCATCTCGGGCCAGTAGCAGAGCATCGGATGGACGGGCATGTGGAACGCCGTCACCAGCGGGAGCACCTTGCTGGCGGCTCGATAGGCGCGTTCGAGCAGCGGCGCACCGTCGGAGCCGAACCGCCGTCGGAGCTCCCGCCGCCATATTTCGCCATCCGTCGCGCTGGAGTAGCCGATCCGTCCGTAAAGCAGGTAGGTCATCCAGTAGCGGTCGTCCTCGTATTCGCCGTCGGTGAGGGGAGCCTTCATCACGCGCCACGGATCGCGCTGAGCCGCTGCGTGGCCCCCCTTGAGGCTGAGCGGCGCGGTGACCTCGAATCCGACGGAACCGCCGACCGTCGTGCTCTCGGCGAACCGGCGCACGTAGTCGGGATCGCCCCAGAGCAAGACCGTGCTGGAGCCCATATTCCACAGGCGGAAGACCATCTCGTAGGTGCGCGGCTTGCGGAGCAGGTCGGAATAGCTGTACCGGCGGCTGTGGTTCAGGTTGTGCAGGCGGGCGAGCTCTTCGCTGCGCATCTGGGTCAGGTGGTGCGGCAAGCCCATGTGCTCGCACCAGTACTTGGTGGGCACGCGCACGTCGACGCCGCATTCGAGGGCGTAGGCGATCATGCCGTCGGTCAAGCCCTTGGCGCGCAGGTCGATGGTGCGTTTCGGTTCCGCTTCGGCGACGGCGCGGATGCACTCCTTCCAGAACGCCTCGTTGGAGTTCTGGTCGCCGATGCCCGCCTCGTGGTTGACGCGGAAGTGCATCCCGTCGATCTGGGGGCATTGGGCGAGCAACTCCCGCAGACCCGCCGCGCAGTAGGTTCCCAGCGCTCCCTCGCCCTCCGGGAGACCCGTGACGAGCATCTCCTGCTGCTTCGTCCAGGGTGTTTGCTGCCAGGTACCCAGGACGAACTCCAAGCCGTGGGCGTGGCAGAGCGATCCGATCTCGCGGAGCTGCGCCAGGTTTCGCGCGCGCCGGTCGTCGTCCACGGCCCGGACGTTCGGGTAGTCCGGCACAGCGACGAAGAAGGGGTACGGCGGCGAGAAATACGCCGTGTCGAACCCCATGACGAGCACGAACCGATTGAACCGGCAGCGAGCGATCCGCGCGAGATAGCGGCGCCAGAAATCCGTCGAAAGGAACCACTCGTCGTCGAGCGGGCCCATGATGAACCGATCCACGCCTCGGATGGGTCGCTCCGGGTACTCGACCAACGGCGGGGTCGAGTCGAGCGCGACGCGACCAACATCCTCGATCCGGTCGGCGAGCTCCAGCAGGGCGTACATCAGGCCCCGCTCGTCGGTTCCAGCGGCGACCTGGACGGAACCGCTCTCGGTCGCGCACGTGTGGAACAGCACGCCCTCAGGACGGTTCTCGACTTGGACGTTCTCCAGCGCAAGGGCTCGCCGCACGAGCCAGTTCGACGTCGTGCCGGTCAAGAGGGTCGTTCCGCGACTCGGTTCCCAGTAGCGGGCAGGCTGAGCGTCGATGCCCTGGGACGCCATCGCATCGCGGAGGGTCTGCCTCGCCCAGGCGACGGGTTCGGCGGCGGGGCATCGGTCGATCCAGTAGACGGCTTGGTCGGCAGGCATGGGGCACTCTCCTCGCGGTCGGCGTGGATGAAGGCGAGGTCCGGGTCAGTATGGGGGATTCGCTCTGCCGGTTCAACGACGGCGAGAGCTTCGTCGGCGCGTTCGGCATCGGGAACCGGAGGAGCTCGACGACGCTCCTGCCGAGGGGGTCGAAGCGCTCGCGAGCTCCTAGCGCAGACCATCGGCGCCGTCGTCCTTGGCGGCGCACAGCACAGGTCTGTGAGCTGCGGGACTCCTAGCTAGATACTCGTCAGAGGAATCACGTTCTGGATCTCAGATTCGTTAGGACTCCTAATGAAATGCGGTTATAGTATTTCATAGTGAACCGTTGCCTGTACCGTGCGTTTCTGATACGGAGCATATGTCCCCGGTGTCGTCGCGTGCACGCTGAAGGTCGTCGTTCGGAAGTGAAGGGCGTCGCCGGGGTGTATTGACGGAAGGAGACGACTGTCGCGTGATGGGATGCGTTCCCGGAAGGATCGACCCGAACGCGTCGCGTTAGGACGCGTGCGGGCCGAACTCGTGGTTCATGCAGCGTAGTTGCGAGATTGTCAGCAGAACCCGCCATCGGGAACAGACGCATAGGAGAGCCAAGCGATGTTTCGTCAACAGGATTCGGAGCGTCACTCACGCGTTGCGGTCATGGTAGTGGTCGTGGCGCTGGGCATCAGCGCGGGGCTAGCCCGAGCGCAAGGAACCGGGTGGCATATCACCGGACGTCCCGTGGTGGGCGCGATTCTCGACATGGCGTCGACACCCGACGGAACGCTCTACGCTGGAACGGTCCGCAATGGTGTGCACCGGTCTACGGACGGCGGAGCGACATGGTTGCCTGTGAACACAGGCCTGCCGAGCTTTCCGGTCGAGACGATCGAGGTTAGCGGAACGGCGTTGTTCGTCGCTCTGGACGGCGGAGGCGTCTACCGATCCGCTGACGGCGGGGGGACATGGGAAGCGCGTAACAGCGGGCTCGGAGATCCACAGGTACTGTCGCTGTCCGTTTCGGGCAGTTCGTTTTACGTCGGAACCGAGACCGGGGGCATCTACCGTTCGGACGATGGTGGAAACACATGGGTTCACCTAGCTGGGAGTCCGATGAAAGGCGGCGGCTTGTTCGTTGCCATCCAAGCTGTGTTTCAGACTCCCAGCGGAACGCTGTTCGCCGGAGGTCATACGGATTCTGTCTGGCGATCCACCGACGGTGGGGCGACATGGGCGCAGGTCGCGACCGGCATTCTTCCCGTCCCGGGGGTGTGGTCCCATCGAGTATTGGACTTCCTGCTGGTCGGGACGACGCTGTATGCGGCTGCAGCGGACTCGGGCGTCTACCGTACTACGAACAATGGCGATTCATGGGAGCCGTTGACGGACGCTGTCTTCGACCCGGGTACGTTGACCCACGTTGGGTGCTTGGCGCTTGCGGGGACAACCCTTTTGACCGGCACCTATGCGGCGGGCGTCTTCCGTTCGACAGACGCCGGTGCCACGTGGAACCAGGAGACCACGGGTCTGCCGGATCGGTTCGTGCAGTCGCTGCTCGTGGTGGGAAGCACCGTGTACGCCGGTATGGATGCCGGTGATATCGCCCGATCCGACGACTATGGCGTGACATGGAAGGCGCTGTCGAGGTTGGATGCTGGGATCGTGACCAAGCCAGGCTCCGGGACCGCGACGTTCGAGCTCGACAATACCGCCAACGGCTTGGCAACGTGGTCGATCATCGGCATCATGTCGAGCGATCCGCAGTTCATCGTGTCTCCGACGGCCCTGGGTATCGGCGCGAACACGAGCCAGACCGTCACCGTGACGTTCACGCCGACGAAGGTGGGCTGGGAGCAGGCGACGCTGACTATCGTCCACAACGGCGCAGGCAGTCCTCTGAAGATTGGAGTGGATGGAGTCGGGAGGATCAACCCGCCGACGGGGAACTTAGTGGCGACGAAGATCGCGTTCGAGTCCAACCGTAGTGGACAAAACGATATCTGGCTCATGAACTCGGATGGATCCGGTGCGTCCAATCTCACGGTAAGCGTCGAGCATGAAGAAGTTCCGGCGTGGTCTCCCGATGGCAAGAAGGTAGTTTTCTCCTCCTGGCGAGACGGAAACGCAGAGCTCTATGTCCGTGATATCGAGACGTCCGTCGAAACGCGCCTGACCAACGATCTGGGCGAAGACTATTGTCCCGCGTGGTCACCGGATGGCGCAAAGATCATCTTCGCATCCAATCGAGACGATATACGTAATGATATCTATGTGATAGATGCTGATGGCACAAATACCACGAGGTTAACAAATGATCCAGCGTCCGACTACGAACCGGTCTGGTCCCCTGATGGTTCGAAGATCGCGTTCGTTACGGACCGAGACGGCAACTACGAAATCTACGTGATGAATGCCGACGGTTCGAACCAGATCGATCTGACGAACCATCCAGCCACCGAATCGTGGCCTGACTGGTCTCCGGACGGTTCCAAGATTGCTTTCTCGTCGAACCGCGACAGTAACGGCGAAGTCTACGTAGTGGACGCGGACGGGGGTAATCCCGTCAATCTAACGAATAACCCCGCGAACGACGCAGAACCGAAGTGGTCGCCAGACGGTACGATGCTGCTGTTCGAGACGAATCGTGACGGCAACTGGGAAATATACGTTATGAGCGCCGACGGAACCGAGCAAATAAACGTGACGAGCGACCCGTCGACAGACGATACGGGTGCTTGGTCTCCTTTCCCTCTTCCATCGCTTCACGTCGGCGTGACGACCGTCAACGCCGGAACCGCCACGAAGAATAGCGCGCCCGGCACAGCGACCTTCGACATCACGAACACCGGCGGCGGGACGCTGACGGTCAGCGGGATCGCGTCGTCGAACGGGCAGTTCACCGTCTCGCCCGCGCCGCCCTACAACCTGACGGCGGGTCAGAGCCAGACGGTCACGGTCACCTTCACGCCGACGAAGGTGGGCTGGGAGCAATCCGCGCTGACCATCGCGCACAACGCGGCGGGAAGCCCGTCGACCGTCACGGCGAAAGGCATCGGACGGATCGATCCTCCGATGGGCGACTTAGCGAACACGAAGATCGCGTTTCACTCTAACCGCGACGGCAACTACAAAGTCATCGTCAGCGACCCTACCGGAGCTATGCAACTGGTGATAACCGATGGAACGGCATGGGATTTTCACCCTACCTGGTCGGACGACGGGACGCGAGTGGCGTTTGCGTCAACACGTGACGGTAACCGCGAAATCTACGTAAAGGATATCGCGGCTGGAACTGAGATCCGCTTGACGAACGTTTCGGGCGACGATGACTGGCCTGCGTGGTCGCCCACAGGAAATCAGATCGCGTTCACGTCAACGAGGGATGGCAACGCCGATATCCATGTTATGGACGCGGACGGGTCGAACCAAACGCGACTTACGACCAGTTCATTCACGGACGAGAGCCCGAAATGGTCGCCGGATGGCACGAGGATCGTCTATCACTCGCGTATGTCGCCGTCGCGCATATTCGTTATGGACGCCAATGGCGGGAATCGGCGCGCACTGTCAGACGGATCAAGCGACGACGAGGGACCATGTTTCTCGCCGGACGGAACGAGGATCGCGTTTCATTCAAATCGAGAAGGTACATTCTCGTTGTTTACGATGAACAGCGACGGCACAAACCCATCTCGACTCGAACCGGATCCAGGAGGTGACTTCTGGCCGTCTTGGTCGCCGGAGGGTTCGAAGATCGTCTACGTCTCCGTCCGCCACGGTAGCCCGGATATCTTCGTGGTTGGTGTCGACGGACAGAACCGTATTCGGTTGACAGCCAGTCCGTATTCTGACGATAACCCGTCGTGGTCTCCGTTCCTCGCCCCAGCTCTGCCGACCTACCAGAACTGGACGGCGACGCTCCGCCTGACGGGCGACCTGGCAGGGGACCACACGGTCATCGTCGGCGTTTCCCTCGACGCGACGGATGCCGTCAATCTGTCGCTAGAAGACACGCTCGCCCCGCCCATGCCGCAGCCTCCGGCGTCATGGCTCCGCCTGCTGCGAGACGGTGAGTATCTGTCGCAGGACATTCTCGCCTTCGCGGACAGCCGTACGTGGAGCGTCGAAGTCGAGGTAGGCAGCGGAACGCACTACCTCTCGGTCGAAGGGCTGCCGGAAGGCGTCCTCGCCTACTACAACGACAACCCGCGCATCGTCCACGGGCCCGACACGGACGCGGCGACGGCGGTCGTCCATCCGCTGCCTCTGGGGGCAAGCATATCCCTGAACACGGGCAGGCACCTCTTGACGCTCGTGCTCTCGAAGCGCCTGCCGCAGACGCTGGCGACGACGTTGGGCATCCGCTGGCGGATGTTCTCCCTGCCCGGACCTGCGACAGATGGAGCTCCGGCGGCCCTGGTGACGCGCGGCGTCGTTTCGATGTACGGCTACGGCTACTTCGACACCTCGACGCCGCCCGTATGGATCGAGAACTACCAGCAGGTGGCGCTCGCGCCTGCCAGTCCCGATCCGCTGCCGTTCGTCGAGAAGGGGTTCTTCATCTACCGCAGCGCGGCGGATGGGCCCCTGGCGACGACCTTCCAGGTGGACGTGGGCGATCCGGCGGCTCAGGAAGTCGTCGTGACGCTGCAGCCTCGGTGGAACCTCGTCGGCGCTCCGTTCGGGGGCGCGCCCGCGTCAGCCTACAACCCGACCGCCAAGACGGTTTTCGGGTATGACGGCGTCAACTACGTCATCGCGACGAGTCTGGCGCAGTTCCAGGGCTACTGGGTCTACAACGAGCTGGCGACGGCTCGGACGGTGACGATCAGCCAAACGCCGACGGCTCCGGCGATCGTCCAGCGCGCGGCTCCGTCGCCGGATTGGGTCGCGCCGTTGACCATCTCGCTCGACAGCGGGGCGCTCAAGACGGTCGAGCTCGGGAGCGGCTCCAAGGCGCAGGTGGGCTTCGACGCCTACGACGTGGGTCTGCCTCCGGCTCCGCCGATTCGCAGCTACTCCGAGTTCTACGCCGCGACGGACGATCCGGTCGAGCGGATGAGCCGAAGCATCTTGCCGTCGAATCAGCGCGAAGCGACGTGGGAGCTCTCGGCGAACCTGGCGGAGGCGGGCACGCTCCGCTGGACGGCTCAGACGCTTCCGCAGGGCTACCGGATCATCGTCGAGTCGGGCGATGAACGGCACGACCTCAGCCGCGAGGGTTCCATGCGTCTCAACGCAGGGAAGCACACCTTCACGGCGCGTCTGACCTTCGCTCCGCCGTCTCGCACGCGGCTCATGGCGAACTACCCCAACCCCTTCAACCCGGAGACGTGGATCCCCTTCGAGCTAAAGGAGGGTTCCGCCGTCACGGTGAACGTCTACGACGTGGCGGGGGCTCTCGTGCGGAAGCTCGACGTGGGCTACCGGGAGCCGGGCTACTACACATCGCGTGACGAAGCGGCGTACTGGGACGGTCGGAACGAGCTCGGGGAGCGGGTCGCGAGCGGGGTCTACTTCTACGAGCTCCGCGCGGGGAGCTTCCGCGAGACGCGCCGGATGGTGATCCACAAGTAGCGCGCATCGCGCATGGGGGCTACTCGGCTTCCGGCGGCTGAGACGTCTGGTCCACGGTACTGTTGGTCCGTCCGAGAGGATACAGGAACCATGCGCACCGATGTGACTCCCGTACATGCGATCTCCGCACAAGTGGACAGCCTGCGCCATCCGCCCGCGGATGAGCCTTCTTCTTCGTTCGCCGCCGTCGCGCAGAGACAACTCGATATCGGGGCCCGGCTGCGGCACAAACCGCCGCCTCCCCTGGCTACGGGAGCAGACTGAGAGACTGGCGGTCCCTCGTCGGAATGGCGTCGATGCGGCTCCACGCGTCGGCGAGGGCGGCGGGATCGTTGCGGTACTGGTAGTAGTAGTTGAGCACCTTTCCGACGTGGCGCTCGGTCTCTGCCCGCGCCGGTACCTCGCCTTGGATCAGCCCGGGCCCGGCGTTGTAGCCAGCGATTGCCAGCACGTAGTTCCAGCCGAACCGGTTGAGCAGATGAGCCAAATAGCGGATGCCGGCGTCGGCGTTGACCAGTGGGTCGAAGCGCAGGTCTTTCTCCGGATCGAGGATGTCCTCGTCTCGGAGCGGGATTCCCATGTCGCGCGCGGCGGGAGGCAGAAGCTGGAACAGCCCTACTGCCTTCGATGGCGACACGGCTCTGGGATTGAACGAGGACTCCGTGCGCATCTTGGCGAGGATGAGCGGCACTTCGACGCCGTACTTGGCGGCGTGGTGCTCGATCAGCTCGCGAAGCGTTCCCACGCTAGATGGTAGGTCGAGCACCGGATCCACGGCGGAGCGCACCACGCGCTCGGGAACCGGTACGCCCGGTGCTGTCCCTGGGCTCGCGGGTCCTCGCGGCGGCTCGATGATCGCTCCGCCCGCGCTGTTGACGACGCGCGGGATCGCGGCCCTTGCGGGCGCCGGCGGTGGAGGCGTTCCTAAGCGCCACAGTGGGACATCAAGCGACACCGTGTGGGTTCCGTCGCGCCAGCCCGTGAGCCGTCCCACGTCCGGCGTCGAGAACTCGTACGCGTAATGCACGCTGAGCCCCGTCGAGAGACGGGCGGATCCCCCAACGCTCAGGATCGGGTCGTGTTCGCGCATGAACGAGCGTGAACCGACGCGCAGCGCGAGGTCGCGCCACTCGCTTGCCAGCCCAGCCGCGATCTGAGATCGCTGCGCCTCGACGTGGAGCTGCAGCCTGCGAGACGGCTGAACCGAGAATCCGTACCGCGTGAGGGGGTCTCCCGACGGCGAGACCGAGGTCGCAACGCCGATGTGCAGCGCCGGGTTCGGCTCGACCAGGATTCCGGCGCTCGCGCCCGTGTCCCAGTCGCCCGACGGGTCGCGCCATCCGTCAACCGACGCGCCGAACGAGAGTCGGTCTTCGATCTTCAGTGCGTAGCCGACCGACGCCCGGTTCGTGCCCGTCTCGAAGGTTCCGAACGGGTTCCACGGCCGGTCAACTAGGAAGCGATCTTCGCTGCCCATGTCGAGGGCACCAACGCTGATCACCCCGAAGCGAGCGAGCGGGAATGTCGCCGCCAGAGCGCCCTGTGACGCGTCGACGAAGAGTGTCGGTCGCGTCTGGTCGGCGATTAGCGAGACGTTGCCGAACAACGCTGCGGCGTCGCCCCGAGCCGTCGTGCGGACGCCGCCGACCGACCGTGTGATGGCGCCTACGGAGCCGCCGTCGACGGCAGGCGCGCCAGCGGCGGCGATAACCGGCGAGATGAAGGCGATCGCATAGAGGGTTGCGGCGGCGTGGCGGAGTCGGCTCGTGGGCATGGTCGTTTCCCCGTGTGCTGAATCGGCAGCTCTCCCTTAGATAACGACTCGGGCTCACGGGCTGTTGCGGCGGAGTGTCACGCTCCTCGGTAGGGAGCCAAGTCCATGTCGGGCCACCAACGGCGCAACAAGTCCAGCGTCTGCGGTGTGTAGTACGGATCGCCGGAGCGGGGCCACCCGAACAACGCCCGCACACGCGGTGAAGTTCGGTTGCAGAACGGGATCCAGGTGTCGCGTTCGCCGAATCGGTATACGTTCGAGTACTTGGTGGAACTCGACGCATCGGCGCGGCAGCACGAGAGCGTCCATAGAGCGCGCTGCCTTCGCTTGTTGGCGAACGGGACGGCGGCGTGGACAAGGTAGGACGAGTAGAACAGCGCGCTGCCAGCTTTCGCGACGGTCGGGATCGGCTTCGCGAACTCGGTGATCTCGCGGATGTCTGGGAAGGAGCCGCGTCCCGAAGCGGAGCCCTCCTCGAACCAACGCGGCAGCATTTCCGCGAGCAGCGTGTGCGAGCCGGGGATGACGTGCATCGGAGCCCCGTCGTCCTCGACGTCGTGCAGGTACACGCCGGAGTTCACGTAGTCGTAGAGTCCGACGCGCGCGCTCGGCGGAAGGAACGTGTTCGTGTCGTGATCGATGTGGTAGCCCTCCCACGGATGGGCGGCGTGGCGCTTGTCCGTGGGTCCGCTCCGCATGAAGAGATGGGCGTTGCAGTAGGCGATGCGGTCGGTTCCCAGGCACTGCTCGAAGATGTCGAGGTAGTTGTCGTTCTCGATCAGCCGGTCGAGGGCATCGACGCCAGTCGCGAACTGGGCTCTGCCATGCCCGCCCTCGTGAAACCCGTCCTTGACGCCAGCCGTCGCGCCGCTCGATGCGTCGAGGTCCGCGAGATGCTCGGCAAACGTCTTCCCGTAGAAGATGCGTTCCATCGCCTCCAGAGCCTCGCGCATCTCGGCTGCGGTATAGACGTCCGGGACGATGATGAAGCCGTCCCGGCGGTACTGCTCGAGCTGCATGTTCGTCAACGCCATGGCACTGACCCCTCCAGGAGCGGCTACTGAACGTCCGCCGGCATCTTGCCGCGCAGC
The DNA here is from genome assembly GCA_016866785.1 of Candidatus Poribacteria bacterium. Lineage (NCBI taxonomy): Bacteria > Candidatus Poribacteria > Candidatus Poribacteria bacterium. The sequence continues at coordinate 2,370 of VGLH01000059.1, read as the reverse complement.
AGCAGGTTCCCCGCCATCACTTGACCGTTGGCGTTGCGAGTGCCCGCCTTCATGTAGTGGATGACCATCGCGCGCCGGTCGCGCGATGACCGATTCGGGTTCGTCTGATGCAGCGTCTGGCAGTGGTGGACGAGTCCGTGACCCGCTTTGATCGGCACTGGGACCGCCTTCGCCGCGTCCACATCGACCGACAGAAGGGCGGGAAGCTGACCCCGATCCGTCTGAGCCCGACCATGCCCAACCGCCCCCAAGCGATGACTGCCGGGAACCATGTTCATGCACCCGTTCTGTTCGTCCGCGTCGTCCAGCGCGATCCAGATGCTGACTAACTCCGGCGGGTCGCATCGCCAGTAGCCGTTATCCTGATGCCAGGGCACTTCGCCGCCGTTCCGGGCTGGCTTGTAGAGCGCCTGATCGTGGAACAACTGGATGTCGGGACCTATCAGCGATTCGGCAACGTCCAGCAGCGGTTTGTGATAGAGCAGGTTCCGGTACTCATCGTCGAAGCTCCACATCTCCATGATCTGGAGCATCTCCTCGGACGTGTCCGCGTCCTCGGAGGACTCGGACGCGCCGACCACGGCGATGTTGCGGAGCCCTTGTCCGCGCGTCTGTCGCTTCGCCGAGAAGAGCGCGTCATACCGCTCCCGCAAGCGGCTCAGATGGTCGTCATCGAGAAGCCGTTGACGGATCGGCAAGTAGCCGACTTCGTGGAACCGTTCGATCTCCTGAGCTGTCAACCCCATCGACCTGTACCTCCATGCGTCACCTCGAATCGGGTCGAGCGCAAGTCTAGCGCATTGCCGCAGGCTAGTGCATGGTGGGGTCCTCAGTCGGTTGACCATCGGCAACCGGGCTGGTAGCCTGACGTGCAGCTCGCCAATTTCGCGCAACGACTGACAGGGAACCGAGAAAGGACATTCGTGAAGCGCCGCGTCGGGTCCGCCGCACTGGTGCTCGCGCTGTCGATCCTCTGGGCATCGTGTGGGGACGACGACCCCACGACCCGGACCGATGCCGGTGAAACCCTCACCCGCGCGTGGCAGTCATACGGCAAAGGCGAGTACTCAGCCGCGCTCCTCGACTTCGAACGGGCCGCCAAGCTCGATCCCTCGCTCGCCGATGCCCACAATGGCTTGGGCTGGGTTCACCTGAGTCTTGTCGACGGAACGCCGAGCGACCAGGGAACCGACCTAGCGGTCGCCAGCTTCACCAGTTCGCTGCGCCAAGACAGCCGCCACGCAGACGCCTGGGTGGGATTGGGTCAGGCGCTGTTCCTACGTCGGCGGATGCCTTCGGACTATGCCGACGCCGCCCGAGCGCTCGCGTCGGCGCAGAAGGGCGATCCCAAGTCGCTCTATCGCCACGACTACACTTCTGCCTCCGACGTTCTCGGTCTCCAGGCATGGTGTTACTATTACGCGGGCGAACGGGAAGCCGCCCGTGCCAGCGCCCAAGCCGCCCTTGAGCTCGATCCCAACGCCGCTGCCGCCCGACAACTGATCGACTTGTCACCATAGCGGTCGCGGTGGAGAGAGGAACTGCATGAACCTGTGCCATCCCTACGCGCCGTCTGCTGGATACACACAGATCGTCCAGCGCGGCGACGACGATCTCCGCTACCTCAGCTTCGGAGTCCTGAGCCTGCGATCCGGCGAGTCGATCCACCATCGCACGGGCGATGAGGAGATTGGGGCTATCCTCCTCGGCGGCAAGTGCCGTATCGATATCGCGGGCAAGTCGGAAGCGCTGGGACCGCGCGCGAGCGTGTTCGACGGCTATGCTTCGGCGGCATACGTGCCGAGGCGCACCGATGTCTCGGTGACCGCCCTGTCCGACACGGAGATCGCCGTCTGCAGCGCCCCCTCGGATACGGACACGGAACCGGCGGTCGTTCACCCGAACGACGTGGGCATACGCCACGTCGGTGTCGGCAACTGGACGCGAACGGTGACCGACATCATCGCGGACAACGTCGGGGCCCAACGGCTCATCGTCGGCGAAACGTACAATCCGCCGGGCAACTGGTCGAGCTCTCCTCCGCATCGTCACGACAACGACAATGCCCCCGTCGAGAGCGACATGGAAGAGGTCTACTTCTTCCGAATGAACCCGTCGCAGGGCTTCGGCGTGCAGCGCATCTACGACGCCGGTCGCCGCCTCGACGTCACGTACACCGTCCAGCAGAACGACACGGTCTCCATCCCGTACGGCTACCACCCCGTCGCGGCGGCTCCCGGGTACGAGTTGTACTACTTGTGGATGCTCGCCGGCGACCGACGCAAGCTCATTCCGTACGACGACCCGCAGCACGCGTGGGTGAAGAAGTAGCCATCGCGGGCGAGTCGTCCCACGACTCGGAAAGGCGTG
>VGLH01000058.1 GCA_016866785.1 Candidatus Poribacteria bacterium | reverse complement strand
CCTTCAGACGCCTAACTCTGGACAACAGGAGCCCATTCGATGGGAGAGCAACTCGCCGTTCACGGTGGAACCCCCGTCATCGCGCCCGGAACGATCAAGCCGTGGCCCTGGATCACCGACGCCGAGCGCGCTGCCGTCGCCGAAGTCCTGTCCGTCGAGAACATCAACGTCCAACGCCAGCACCAGGCGGAGCGGCTCGCCCGCGAGTTCTGCGAGTATCTGGGCGTGGAGTACTGCGTCCCGACCAACAGCGGAACCGCCGCCCTCCACATGTGCGTCGCCGGTTTGGAGATCGGGCCCGGTGACGAGATCATCACGACGGCTCATACGTACTGGGCGACCGCCGCCGCCGCGCTCCACCACAACGCGATACCCGTCTTCGTCGATATCGACCCGACCACCTACTGCATGGATCCGGCGCTCATCGAGCAGGCGATCACGGAGCACACGAAGGCAATCGTGCCGGTGCACATCCACGGCATGCCGTGCGAGATGGACGCGATCCAGGCAATCGCCTCGAAGCATGAGCTCCATGTGATCGAGGACTGCGCGCAGGCGCACGGCTCTCGGTACAAGGGCAGAATGTGCGGAACCATGGGCATCTGCAGCGGATTCAGCACGCAGATGTCCAAGAACCTGACGACCGGCAGCGAAGGCGGGCTCTTCGTGACGAACGACTACGTCGTCAACGAGCGCGCCAAGACGCTGCAATACCTAGGCGAGATCGTCATCCCGGGACGGGAGCGACAGGATCAGCAGTATGACGCGCGGGGCATGGGCTGGATGTATCGGGGCGACGTGTTCGGGCAGGCGTTCGCTCGGAGTCAACTCGCGCGCCTCCCGCAGCTCAACAAGACGCGCATCGAGAACTGCCACGCGCTGACTCGATCCCTCGGCGACGTTCCGGGTATCCAGCCGCCATTCGAGCCGGAGCATGTCGATCACTCCTACTACAACTACGTCGTGACGCTCCATCCCGACGAGCTCGGCTTGGACGTGCCGGTGACTCAGTTCCGCGAAAAGGTCTCGCGGGCGCTTCGAGCCGAGGGCATGGACGTCGGTCAGTGGCAGCGAATGCCCGTGCCGTCGCAGCGTGTGTTCCAGACGCGCGTCGGGTTCGGCAAGGGACATCCATGGTCGAACCATCCCCGGCAAGTCGAATACCACCCGGAGGACTACCCGAAAGCCTCGGCGTTCATCGACGCGGCGCTCTACGTCTTCGGAATTAACGCTCCGAACGACACGGACCTCATGGCTCGGTTCGCCGACGCAATCCGCAAGGTGTTCTCCGAGCCGCAGCAGATCATGGAGGTGGCTGCCTGATGGCTCTGCGAGTCGCGTTCTCCGAAGCCGATATCACCCCGCCCATGGGAACCCAGTTGGCGGGCTGGTTGGACCTCGCCCGTCCCGCCGAGCGCGTGCGCGACCCGGTCTTCGCCCGGCTGATGCTGATCGAGTCCGGTGGCGTGCGCGTCGGCGTCGTCTCGCTCGACCTGCTGTCGATCCGAGGCAGCGACGTGATCGACATCCGTCAGCGCGTCGAACGGGCTGCCGGAGTGCCCACCGGCAACCTGATGGTCGCAGCGACGCACAACCACGCGGGACCTGCCATCGTCTCCATCGGGCCCTTTCGCCGTGACGACACGTACCTCGAACGCCTGAAGGAAACGCTCGTCAGCCTCGCCGTCGAAGCGACCGCGAGTTTGGAGTCCGCCGAGCTCGGTATCGGCGTCGGATTCGAGGGACGCATCTCCTTCAACCGGCGCTGGATCACGAAGAGCGGCATCGTCCGAACTCAGCCAGGCGTGGCGAACCCTCAAGTCCTCGCCTGCGAGGGGCCCATCGATCCGCAGATTTGCCTGCTGCATGCCCGTCGGCCGTCCGGCGAGACGCTGGGCTTCGCATACAACTGGTCATGCCATCCGGTTCATCCGTACGACATGCGGACCGTGTCCGCGAGCTGGCCCGGCGCCCTGGCACGCGAGATACGAGACCGACACGGTGCGCCCTGCCTCGTGCTCAACGGAGCGTTCGGCAATGTCCACAGCGCGAACTGGGTCGATCCTGACTACCGCGACGACCCGGACCGGATGGGAACCGTCCTCGCCAATGACCTGGAGCCCATCATGGGGCGGATGTCGTACGTCCAGGAAGCGCGGCTGGACGCCCGGAGCGCGACTGCGAAGTTGCCGTTGCGGGCGATCCCGCAAGCGGAGATCGACGACGCGAAGCGGGTCGTCGCTGGCGAAGACGTCCTTCTGCCGCCTGGTGTCCAGCGATACGGCGCGAACCGTACCTATGCCGAATCGCTGCTCGGGCTCGTTGAACGCAAGAAGGAGCGCGACTTCAGCCGCGCCGAGGTGCAGGCGATCCGAATCGGTTCGACAGCGCTGGTGGGGCTCCCGGCGGAGGCATTCGTGGAAAGCGGGCTTCGGATCAAACTCGAAAGCCCGTTCGATCCCACGTTCGTGGTCGGCGCGGCGAACGGCATGGTCGGATACGCCCCGCCTCCCGCCAACTACGCTCGCGGAGGCTACGAATGCACGACCGCCCACTGGAGCAAGGTCGCCCCGGAAGCTGCCGATCTCATGGTCGACGCGGCGCGGGAGCTCACGCGAGGTCTGTACGCGTGAGGGCATTCGCAGGGCTCTGGGTCCTCCTGGTTCTTGCCCTGGTTGGCGTGGCGACGGCGCAGGAGCCAGCGGCTCGCCCTGAGGACCCCTTCGTCGCGGCGCGGAACCGGTTCGCGGACTGCCCCGATGACGAGTCGCTCATCGAGCCGACGATACGCCTCTTCGCCCGGCTCGCGCGCGAGTTCCCCGAGCGAGCCGGTCGTGCCGAAGCCTACATCGGCGCGCTCACGGCGATGAAGGCGAAGTTCACGCGATGGCCGCATCGGAAGGTGCAGCTCATCCGTCGTGGACTCCATCGCATGGATCGCGCCATCGAGATGTCGCCCGACGACGCGGAGACGCTATTCATCCACGGCGTCACCTGCCGGTTCACGCCGTTTCCGTTCCGACGGAAAGACGACGCCAAGCGAGACTTCGACAGAATCCTGCGGCTCATCCCAAGTCAACTGGCGACGCTCGAGGAGGACTTCGTCGTCGACGTCGTGGACTTCATCGACGAACACGGCGATCCAGACGCGGATGCCCGCCAGCGTATCCTCGCCATCCGCGATCTGCTGAACCTCACGCCGCCGCCGTCCGTCCAATCAGGCCGATGAACCTTGTAGGAGCATCGGTGGTGCGCTAGACTCATGCGTGAGACGGATCGCCGCGACGGGTTCGCGGGACACGCGGCCTCTGAAATGCTATGGAGGGAGGACCTCTATGCTGCGCAGGCTTCTGACTGTGGGTATGGTTGGCTCGGCGTTGCTGATCGCGGCATCCGCGTCGGCAGCACTCGACACGAAGGGTCTGCTCGCCGCCTTCACGATGGACGAAGGCAAGGGCGACACGACGACCGACGTCGTGAAGGGCGTCAAGGGCACGATCGTCAACGGCAAGTGGGTCAAGGGTCCGTTCGGACAGGCTGTGGAGCTGACAGGCGGGCAGTCGGTGGTCACTGCACCGGGCCTCTTCTCGAAGCTGCCGAACAACGCCATTTCCGTCGGTTCCTGGTTCCAGCTTCAGAGCCACACGACGTATGAAGGCATCATCGGCGGCAGCGAAGCCGGCGTAGGCGCCGTCAAAGGCGAGTGCTGCCAGTATCGCATCATGATCAACCCGGGATTCAATCCGTTCTACAACGCGGGCGGACACAACGATGTGTCGGTGGCGTCGACCGTCGTCGAGCAGAAGAAGTGGTACCACTACGTCATGACGATCGGCAAAGGCAAGGTACTGATCTACCTCGACGGCAAGGTGATCCACGAGAGCGCGCCGGTCAATGACCCGCTGCCCGAGCTCAAGACCGACTTCATGGTCGGCACAGGCGAAAAGCCGGGCACGTGGCCCCTCACCGGCTATGTCGATGAAGCGTTCATCTACGATCGCGCGATCACGGAAGCCGAAGTCAACGAGATCATGAAGAAGGGCTTCTCCGTCGCGCTTGCCGTCTCGCCGAAGGGCAAGATGGCTGCCGCATGGGCTGATCTGAAGGTCCAGAATCGCTAGTGGTGAGTGGCGATGGATCGTTGGCAACGCCCTCCCTCCTGCAAAGGAGGGAATCATCCCCTCTCCTTCAGGGAGAGGGCTAGGGTGAGGGCGCGAGACACAAACGATTCTGTGTAACCGACCACTAGGCGTCGCGGAAGAGCCATGGTTCTAGGAGCCGGGGGGTTCATTCGAGCCCCCCGGCTCGTCGCGTACGGGCGGTGCGCCACCTCCTGCGCACTCATGGCGTCCGTGCTACACTGTCGCGTCGTGAGTCTGGTCGAGTCTGACGGAGGCGCCGACATGAGAATCGGCATATGGTTCGTTGTGAGTGCCATCGTCGCGCTCGTCGGATGTCGCGATGGCAGTCAGGGATCAGCCATCGTCGCCACAGGAACCATCGAGGTCACCGAGACCGACATCGCGTCGACGATCCCGGGCAGGATCGTCGAGCTGTCGTTGGAGGAAGGCGCGGCGGTCGCGCAGGGGCAGGTGATCGCACGCATCGACGACGTGAAGCTCCAAGCGCAGTTGGCTCAGGCAGTGGCTGGACGCGACGCCGCGTCGGCGCTTGAGGCGCAGGCTGCGGCAGCCCTCAGTGTCGAACGAACCAGAACGCGCGAGACACTCGACCAAGCGCGAACGGCAGCGCGAGCCGCCGAGAACCGCGTCGAACAGGCGCGCATCGGCGGAAGCCTCACCAAAGCCCAAGTCGAGGAACAGACCCGGATCGCCGAAGCCGCGTTGGCAGCAGCGCGCGTGCGCCTCGATCAAGCGCTCGCGGCACGCGAGTTCCAGGGAAGGCAGGAGGTCGCACTGGCGTCCCAGTCGCGCGCGACTCTCGCCGCTGCTTCGGCACAGGCTGCAAAGGCGGAGACTGGCGCCCGCAACCAGGAGATCGACACCGCCATCGCGAACGTCGAAGCGGCGTCTGCGCGACTGGAGAACGCTCGCAGCAACCGGGATCGCTCCAGGTCGCTGTTCGAGCAGGGGGCTCTGTCGCAGCAGGCGTACGACGCGGCGTCACTCGCCTTTGAGACGGCTCGCTTGATGCATGTCGTCGCTGTCAAGCAACTCGAGCTGGCGCGCAACGCGGTGCGCGACGAGGACAAGGACGCCGCCAGAGCGCAGCGAGACGCCGCAGCAGCAGGAGTCGATCTCGCCGACGCGTTGACCATTCAGACGCGGGCGCGCGAGTTGGACATCGCGGCGGCTGAATCCGGCGTTCAACAGGCGGAGGCGAATCTCGTTCTGGCGCGTGCCAGCGACTTCCAGAACCAACTCCGCCGCGAGGACATCGCGCTCGCGGAATCAGCCGCACAGCAGGCTCGTTCCGCCGTCAAGGTCGCCGAGACGGCTCCAGATCAGGTCCGTATCCGTCAGCAGTCGCTCGAAGCTGCGTCGGCACAGCGCCGCGCCGCTGAGGAAGCCGTCCGCCTCTTGGAGCAGCAGGTTTCGGACGCAGAGATTCGGTCGCCGGTGTCGGGGCGCATCACGGAGAAGGTCGTGGAGGTTGGCGAAGTCGTGTCGCCCGGCTCGCCGATATGCGTCGTCTCCGACCTCGCCACAGCCACACTGACCATCTACGTCTCCGGCATGGATGTCGCGCACCTGCGCCTAGGACAGTCGGTGCAAGTTCGCGTCGACGGCGACGACCGAACGTTCGAAGGCTCGCTGTCTTACATATCGCCGAAGGCGGAGTTCACGCCCCGCAACATCCAGACTCGCAGCGAACGCGTGAAGCTGGTCTACGCGGTTAAGATCGCGCTGCCCAACTCCGAAGGCGTGTTCAAGCCCGGCATGCCGGCAGACGCAACCATCGACGGCGGGTGACGCCGATGCTGGTCGTCGAGGGCGTATCGCGCAAGTTCGGAGCCGTCGCCGCCGTCCAGGACGTGTCGATCACGATCATCGCCGGCGAGAGCTATGCGTTGCTCGGACCGGACGGAGCCGGCAAGACGACGCTCATGCGGCTGCTCTGCGGCGCGCTGCTTCCCGATGGCGGCAACGTGTCGGTGGGCGGCGTCGACGTTCGTGCGGAACCCGAACGTGCCCGGCGAATGCTCGGCTACATGCCCCAGCAGTTCAGCCTCTATCCGAGGCTGTCCGTCGATGAGAACATCCGGTTCTTCTCCGAGCTCTACGGCGTCGACAGCCGCAGCCTCTTTGTCGAGGAGCTCCTGGAATCGAGCCGGCTGTCGCCGTTCCGTTCGCGGCAATCCCAGCAACTTTCCGGCGGGATGAAGCAGAAGCTGGCGCTCATCTGTGCCATCCTCCACCGACCTCCGCTGCTTCTGCTCGATGAACCGACCACGGGCGTCGACCCGGTGTCGCGGCGCGACTTCTGGGCGATCCTGTATCGGCTCCTCTCCGATGGCACGACGCTGGTGACCTCCACTCCCTACATGGATGAATCCGAGCGATGCCATCGCGTCGGGTTGCTGTCCGAGGGACGCCTGATCGCTGAAGCGTCGCCGTCATCGCTTCGGCAGGCGATCCAGGGGCGCGTCGTGGAGATCGAGTGCCAGGACCCGCCGTCAACGAGCCGCGAGCTGCAACGACTGCCGGAAGTGATCGCCGTCCAGGTCTTCACGGACCGAGTGCGCGTCCTGACCGAGGGCTCCGACGTCGGTGGTTTGGAGCGTGCGCTCGCGCCGACGGGCAAACCGGCTCCGACGATGAAACCCGTTGCTCCTTCGATGGAAGATGCCTTCATCGCCAACGTATCCGCCGCGCGCCGTGGATGATGTCCCGGACGGTGCTGTGCATGAAAGGAACCGAACATGCCGTTGTGGGGAGGCGTCGAAGCGGGCGGCACGAAGTTCGTCTGCGCTGTGGGAACCGGGCCCGATGATGTCCGCGACGAAGTTCGGTTCCCGACGACGACGCCCGACGAGACGCTCCGGCGGACCATCGACTACTTCGAACGCTACGAGCTGGATGCCGTGGGAATCGCGTCCTTCGGACCTGTCGATCCCGAATCGTCATCGGCGACGTTCGGCTACATCACGACCACGCCGAAGCCCGGATGGGCGAACACGGACTTCGCAGGCTATGTTCGACAGGCTCTGCGCGTGCCCATCGGCTTCGACACGGATGTGAACGCCGCGGCGCTGGGCGAACATCGGTGGGGAGCGGCGCAAGGACTCGACACGTTCATCTACCTCACCATTGGCACTGGGATCGGCGGCGGCGGGATCGTCAACGGCAGGCTGATGCACGGGCTGATCCATCCCGAGATGGGTCACATCCGCGTCAGAAGGGATCCGGCGCGCGACCCGTTCCAGGGCTCGTGTCCGTTCCACGGCGATTGCCTCGAGGGTCTCGCCGCCGGTCCCGCCGTCGAAGCCCGGTGGGGCGCGTCCACTGAGACGCTCCCGCCATCGCATCCGGCTTGGGAACTCGAAGCCGAGTACCTGGCGCTCGCGCTGTCCGATCTGGTTTGCGTGCTCTCGCCCCAGCGCATCGTCATGGGCGGAGGCGTCATGGAGCAGCGCCACCTGTTCCCGCAGATCCGCCGACGGACGGCGGAACTGCTCAACGGTTACATCCAGTCCCCCTCGATCCTGAGCAGCATCGACGGGTACATCGTTCCGCCTGGGCTGGGGAACCGGTCGGGGCTGCTCGGGGCGTTCGCGCTCGCTGAGAATGCTAGCTAGGCTCCAAGCAGTCTGGCGAGGTCCTTGGCGAAGTAGGTGAGGATCAGGTCTGCCCCGGCGCGTCGGATCGAAGTCACCGTCTCGACCATGATCCGCTCTTCGTCGAGCCAGCCCAGTCGTCCGGCGGCTTTGATCATCGAATACTCGCCGCTGACGTTGTAGGCGGCGAGCGGTACGCCGAAGCGCTGCTTCACGGCGTGGATGACGTCCAGATACGACAGCGCCGGCTTGACCATGACGATGTCCGCCCCCTCGTCGAGGTCCAGTGCGACCTCGCGGAGCGCCTCATCGATGTTCGGCGGGTCCATCTGGTACGAGCGGCGGTCCCCGAACTGCGGCGCCGACTCGGCAGCGTCGCGAAACGGTCCGTAGAACCCGGAGGCGTACTTTGCCGAGTACGCCATGATTGGGATGCGATCAAAGCCGGCGTCGTCGAGGGCGTGGCGGATGACGCCGATTCTGCCGTCCATCATGTCCGACGGCGCGATCATTTCGGCGCCAGCCCGGGCGTGGGACACCGCCTCTATGCCAAGCAGCTCGAGCGTCGCGTCGTTGTCGACGTCCTCGCCGTGAAGCACGCCGCAGTGTCCGTGGCTCGTGTATTCGCACAGACATACGTCGGTGATGACGAGCAGATCCGGCGTCGCTCGCTTGAGTGCTCGGACGGCGTCCTGAATGATCCCGTGGTCGTCGTAGGCTTCGGAACCGACCGGGTCCTTGTGGTCCGGGATCCCGAACAGGATCGTCGCGGGAACCCCAAGACCGACGAGCTCCTCGGCGTCCTTGACCAGTTCGTCGATGCTGAGTTGGTGGCAGCCGGGCATCGACGCGATCTCGCGCCGAACACCCTCGCCACGAACGACGAACATCGGATAGATCAGACCGTCGACCGAAAGGCTCGTCTCACGCACCATCCGGCGCAAGGTTGGCGTTGCACGAAGCCGTCTCATGCGCACGTTGGGGAAGGATGCGTTCATTCTCTCGTGTCCTCGTCGGGACGCTTGTGGAACTTGGCGAGGCGGCTCTCCACGGCGGACGTCGCTTTCAGGACGACACCCAAGACGCTGCGATCGCGGGGATGGATCGCGACCTCGACATGCTCGAACTCCTCGCCAATCGGCACGTCTACGGACGCCGACTTTCGAAATGCGAGTATCTGCGCTGGATACACGCTCCGATGTCCCGTTATCAAGAAGCTGACGACGCACGCGATCGCGGCATAGGGGGCGATGGTGGGCCCGAACAACTCGACCGCCATGATGCTCGCGGCGATGGGCGTGTTCGCTACTCCCGCCAAGACAGCAGCCATGCCAATCGCAGCAAAGGTCGCCGGATCGAGACCTGCCAGCGTTCCGAACAGGCTCCCGGACGTGGCTCCGACGAAGAAGATGGGCGTCACAACGCCCCCGCTACCACCAAATCCCAGCGTTACGACGGTGAAGACGATCTTCAGAGCGAACGCATACCACGGCACCGCCTTGCCCTTCAGGACTCCGTCGATCGTGTCGAGTCCGAGTCCGAGGTACATGCGCGACCCGACGAGCAAGGTCAACCCTACGAGCACAGCGCCGCCGATGATCGCCTTGCTGGGCTTCCACATCGACAGCCTCTCCGAGATGTTCTCAGCTCTCCCGAACGCCTCGATGAGCAGGAACGCGCACATGCCGAAGAACACGCCGGACAGCGCCACTTTGATGAAGAACGCTTCGCTGAAGGCGGGCACGAAGTCGACGGGGTGGTACTGGTACTGAACGCCGAGCGCCGATGCCACCTGATAGCCGATCGTGCCCGAGACGAACGATGGCAGCAGCACATCGTAGAGGATGCTGCCGCAGTAGAGGACCTCGATCCCGAATACGGCTCCTGCGATCGGCGTTCCGAACACCGTCGCGAAACCAGCGCTGATGCCGCAAATGACCAGCTTCCTGCGGTCTTGGTCGACCAGTCGGAGCACGCCCGCGAAGATCGACGACAGTCCGGCGCCGATCTGCGCGCAGGGACCCTCCTTGCCGGCTGAGCCGCCAAACGCCAGCGTGATGACGGTTCCCGCCAACTTCACCGGCACAACTCGGGCTTTGATGAACCCGGACCGATGGTGAACCGCCTCGATCACCTTGTCGGTGCCGTGACCGTGGGCGTCCGGGGCGAGATGCTCAATGAGGAACGCCGTGGCGAACAGCGCGAGGGGCAGCGCGACGAAGTAGTACGTGTACTGGTTCGTCCAGGCTGTCGTCCACTCGAGGCACCGAAGGAAGACGGCTGTCCCGATCCCGACGAGAACGCCGACCGCTGAAGCAAGCACAAACCACTTCGCGACGCTCACGAACAGGACGGATTCTTCCGACAGCCCTTCCTGGAACTTGCGCATTCGCCGTGGACTTCTTAGGATTGGCTCCGCACGTTGCGTGGGCGCATCGCTCGGAACACTACCGGACGTCGGCACTCGGCGTCAAGCACGGATCATACCACTGGAACGGTCGATCGCCGAGCCGACCCAAGGACGACATGGATCCCTACCGCGTTCTCCAAGTCCACCAAGAAGCCGATGTCGACACGATCCGAGCCGTCTATCGCGCTCTCCTACGCCGCCTGCACCCAGACAAGAACCCGGAGCGCAAAGAGTGGGCTGAGGCTCGCACTCGCGAGCTGAACTCGGCGTTCGCGATCCTGGGCGACCCGGAGCGACGGCGCGAGCACGACCGGCAGCAGATGCAGCGACGCAACCAGCGCCCGTCGTCGGCTCAGCAGTCCTCTGGCGCCACGGCCGGTTCCCAATCGGGACCCGATCTCGGCGGCACGGTCCTCCGAGGCGAAATCCGCCGCCTCGAGACCGAGATCACTCGCATCCGCAAGGAAAATCTGACGATGCGGGCGCAGATCGAGCAGTTGAGCGCGCAGTTGAGCCGACGCGAGGAGGACCTGCACGAAACCTCGCGTAGGCTCTCCGAGCTCGACGGACAACGGCTACGACTGGAACGCGCCCTCGCCGTCTCCGAACGGCAGTGCGAGCTCCTCCGGTCGCGGCAGCAGGCTGCCCAGAGTCGCCCGCAACGCGAGGAGATCGAACGCCAAGGTTCACCACCGCGCCCGTCCATGGCTTCCGAGTCGCGGGAACCCAGGACGGTTCCACTCCCTGCCGGCGGGCAGAACGTGAGTTTCGTGTGGATCCCAGGCGGTACGGTGGACATCGGGAGCCCGGTCGGCAAGCCCGACGAGCGACCAGTCCACGGAGTACCGTTGGACGGCTTTTGGATCGCTACATTCCCGGTGACAAACCGGCAGTTCTCCGCGTTCCTGAGGGTGAAGCCCGGTTGGAGCCCCCGCGTCGCCGGTGTCGCCCGTCACGAGAACTACCTCCGGGAGTTCATCGGCGACACGCCACCACAGGGCAGGGAGAACTGCCCGGTAACTGGCGTGACGTGGCATGCCGCCGCTGCCTTCTGCGAATGGGCTGGGTTCGTGCTCCCGACAGAGGCGCAGTGGGAAGCAGCGGCACGAGGCGGACGCCGGTACGACTACGCCACGGCAAACGGTTCGTTGCAGCCTCGGCTCGCCAACTATGGCGGCAGCATCGGCGGCACGTCGCCGATCCGACGGTTCGCCCCGAACCCGTACGGCATCTGCGACATGTCGGGCAATGTCTGGGAATGGTGCGCCGACGAGTACGACGCGTCGTTCTACTCGTCGCCGGAAGCGTCGGAACCAAACGCCGTCTGCGGCGAGCGTCTTGCCTTCCGAGACGGCGACGCATCAACCGTCGCCGACGAGTCGCGCCGAGTCATCCGAGGCGGCTCGTGGCGAAGCGTCTCCGCCGATGTCCGCACATCGGCACGGGCGTCTCAGGCGGCAGCCGTGCCGAGCGCGTTCTGCGGCTTCCGATGCGCACTGCTCGACACCGGTCTCGAACCCGAACGATAGAACGAACCACCATGAGCCGTCCCGGGTTCCGCATCGCCTCTGCCTACGCGATCCTATGCCGGGCTGCGGCGTCAACGTGGCTCGCCCGTGCCGTGCTCGCGCTCGCGCTGTTCGGGCTGCCTCTGCTCTACGTCGGACGCCAGGCGCTTCGCGATCCGAGCATCGAGTTCCTCCCACCGTCGCTGCGCGGCTCCTGGATGCTCCACCCGGTCCAGGAGATCCTGAACTTCCAGCATGGGCGCGTCTCGAAGGATGTCGAGTTCGTGCGGAGCTACACGGTGGAATCCGTGCCGACTGGGATCGTTCTACGCTTGCGAGCCTTCACGACACCGACCGTCCTCCACAACGGCGTCGAGGTTCACCCCGACCAGCCGGTCGGCAACTGGAAGCGCCTTGTCGAGTACAGCCTGACACCCACCACGCGCACGAGCACCAACGAACTGCGGATCCGTGTGTCGAACGCCGAAGCCATCCCGGCGTTGCGGGTCGAGACGCCTCGGGCTCTGAGCGACGCGTCGGAGTGGCAGGCGGCACTGGAGCCGGAGTTCACGGACTTGCAGCCGGTCGTCGATCCCCTGCATCGGGCTCCGGCTCCCGGTCCTCTTCAACAGTGGAGCGGATGGCGCAGGGCCCGGTGGTTGGCGTTCGCATGGCTGGCACTCGCCGCCGGTTCGGTTCTCTGGGTCGTTGTGCGGCGAGCGATGGCGCCAGCGCCCCCTCCTCAGCCGGAAAGGCAAATGCCGAAGTGGGTCGAGTACGGCGTCCCTGCGGCGCTCTTGGCTGTGGCGATATGGCTGAACCTGGCGAACACGACACTCTATCCTCACACGCGCGCCAGCTTCGACTGGGCGGGGCACGTCGAGTACATCCAGCGCGTGGCGAGCACGTGGCGCACGCCCATCGCCGTCGAGGGCTGGGAGATGTTCCAGCCTCCCCTCTACTACTTCGCGGCAGCGCTGGTGTATCGCGCGTTCGGCGGCGACGCCTCCCCGGAGTTCGCCCTGAAGCGAGTCCAGTACTTCGGATGCCTTACAGGGCTCGCAACCGTCGTGCTGACCTGGCTCTATGTCCGACGCCTGATGCCGCAGCGAGTCGGTGCGCAGTGGGCGGCAACGCTGTTCGCCGCCTTTCTGCCGATGTCCCTCTACATGAACCCGCTCATTACGAACGAGGTGTTCTCTGGAACCGTCATCGCGGGTGCTGTGTACGTGCTGCTCGTATGGCAGTCGAGCGACCGTGTGCGCGACCGCACGGCAGTCGCGTCTGGATTTGCCACGGGGGTCGCCCTGCTCGCCAAGTTCACCGGTCTGTTCTCATTCGTCGCTGGCGCATTGGCGTTCGGGTTCCGCAGGCTCTCCCGGACGAGGCGCGCTGTGTGGCAGTCGCTCGCCCTCTACATGGCGGTTGGGTTGCTCGTGTGCGGATGGTTCTACGCCCGGAACCTGCGCATCTTCGATAACGCGTTCATCGGCAACTGGGATGTCGCTTCGGGGTTCCACTACGAACAGAACCCGAGCTATCGCACGGTGGGGTTCTACGTAGGGTTCGGCGACGTGTTCGTGAACCACCCGGAGCGAGCGCGATGGTCGACGTGGCTGAACGGCAACTACGCCTCTATGTGGTCCGACCCGCACACGAACTTCCTGAGGATGGAGAACACGCACGGGTACTTCTGGGCAGGGGTCACGCTGATCCTGGCGGCGCTGCCCACCGCCGCCATGGCGTTGGGGTTCGGCTCGACGCTCGCATCAGCTTGGCGGCGTCCCGCCCGGAACCCAGACACGCTGCTCGCCGCCGTCGCCGTCTGGACATGGGGATCGCTCATCTTGTTCACGATGGAGATTCCCACCTACTCCACCGTGAAGGCGTTCTTCTTTCTTTCGCTGGTGCCGATCCTGGGCGTGTTTCTGGCTCGCGGGAGACAGACCCTGGCTCGGTACGCCCCAGTATCGCGCTGGGCGCTGGACGGCTCCCTCGTCGCCCTTGCCGCGATATCGGTCGTGATCTACCGATACCAGGCATAGCCAGGAGCCTTCGATGGGCTTCGGGCGATGAGTTCAACAACGCGTCTGAGCATGGGGATGCCAAAGACAACGAAGCGCAGTCCTGCCAGCGTCGTGGACAGTCGTTCATCGTCTCGTGCCAGACGCCGGAACTTCGCTATCCAAGCAAAGCGGCGCATGACGATCCAGCGTTGTGTCTGCTGGTACACCGCTGCCCACGGCGGCAAGTCATGGCGCACCGTCAGTCGCGGGCGCGGATCTCGTTCGTTGCCCCCTTGGGTTTGCGCATGAGCGCGACGCCGATCAGCATGGCGGCAACGGCGACGCCGTCTCGATACGTGAGCGGCTCGCCGAGGATTGCCCAACCCATCAGGACGGCGACGATCAGGTTCGCGTAACGGTGCAGAGAGACGAGCGCGATTGGCAGCTTGTCCAACGCGTAGATATAGGCGCTGAACCCAACGATCGAACCGGCGGAAAGAAGATATAGGAACGCTGCCGCCGAGGGAGCATCCACTCGGAAGCGGGTCCACTCGCCGAGGAACGTGCCGACAAAGCTGAGGACGACGCCGGCGGCTATCTGCTGGATTCCGGCGGACATGAAGGGCGACGCCTCGACCCGCACGTGCCGACTGTACACGGAGCCCGCCGCCACCGAAGCGGACACAAGCAGCGTCAGGACACAGGCGATGGCGGTGCGAGGGTCCAGCGAGAAGCCCCGCAACTGAGGTTCGACACGCCAGAGAACCCCTCCGAAGCCGATCAGGAGCGCTAGCACG
The DNA here is from genome assembly GCA_016866785.1 of Candidatus Poribacteria bacterium. Taxonomy (NCBI): domain Bacteria; phylum Candidatus Poribacteria; species Candidatus Poribacteria bacterium. The sequence continues at coordinate 10,288 of VGLH01000058.1, read as the reverse complement.
GCTCGGAGCGTGAGCCGATCACCGCCGGGTTGCGCGGACTCGATCGCGATCATCCAGAAAGGCGTCGTGGCGAGGGAGAGCGCGAGGAGCCCACTCGGTAGCCACAGACCCGCCCACGACAGGACGCCGTTTGTCACGCCTTCGAGGGCGAGCCCAATCAGGCTGAGCGGGACCCAGTCCCGGAGTGGAGGAAGCCGGTTGCCCCGCAGCACGAGCCAGCCGGTCAGGAGACCACCGGCAGCGAGAATCCTCAAGCCAGCGAACAGCATCGGCGGTATCGTCTGGACGCCGACACGGATCGCAAGGAAGCCGCTTCCCCAGAGAATGCAGACGGCGATCCACGACGCATAGGCGAGACGCATCTCGCGCGGGTCGGTTGAGGATCGGGAGCTCAAGCGGCGGGTTCCTTCGGGTTCTGGGCGCGGCGTCTGCCGATGGATGATACCACCCAATGCGCGGCCCGCTGCGGCCTTCGTCGACCGTCCGCACAGCCCGCAGCCGCGCGCTTCGGCTTGAAGGGCAGTACTCGCCGCAGTATGATTACTCCCACCGCCACGCGCACGGATCAGAGAGGTCACCCATGCCAGACTACGACTTCACGTCCATCGAGACCCGATGGCAGAAACGCTGGGCAGACACGGAGGCGTTCCGCGTCGACGAAGATCCGCGCAAGCCCAAGTTCTACCTGTTGGAGATGTTCCCGTATCCGTCGGGCTACCTTCACATGGGGCATGTGCGGAACTACGTCCTCGGCGACGTGCTCGCCCGATACAAAGCCACCCAAGGCTACGCGGTGCTCCATCCGATGGGATGGGACGCGCTTGGGCTTCCAGCGGAGAACGCAGCCATCGAACGCGGCGCGCATCCGGCGTCGTTGACGGCTGACAACATCGCCTACATGAAGCGGCAGTTCGGGCAGTTGGGCATCTCGTACGACTGGAAGCGCGAGCTGTCGACGCACCACCCCGGCTACTACCGCTGGACCCAGTGGATCGTCCTGCGAATGCTGGAGATGGGCATCGCCTACCGTCGCGGCGGACTTGTCAACTGGGACCCCGTCGATGAGACGGTCCTGGCGAACGAGGAGGTGATCGACGGCAAGGGGTGGCGAACCGGCGCACCCGTCGTCAAGCGGCGTCTGGACCAGTGGTATCTGCGCATCACTGCCTATGCGGAACGCCTTCTGAATGATCTGGACCGACTGACCGGCTGGCCCGAGCGAGTCATCCAGCAGCAGAGGAACTGGATCGGGCGATCCGAAGGCGCGCGCATCGACTTCGTCGTCGAATCGACCGGCGAAACGCTGCCCGTATTCACGACGCGACCCGATACGGTCTACGGCGTGACCTTCATGTCGCTGGCGCCGGAGCACCCGCTGATCGACGAGCTGATCGCGAAGTCGCCGGAAGCCGACCGCGTCATGCCGTTCGTCAACCGCCTGCGGGCCCAGACGGTGGACATGCGCACGGCGGAAGGGACGGAGAAGGAGGGCGTCTTCACGGGGTTCCATGTCATCAACCCACTGAACGGCGACCGGGTCCCGCTCTGGGTCGCCAACTACGCGCTGATGGAGTACGGCACGGGAGCCGTGATGGCGGTTCCCGCGCACGATCAGCGGGACTTCGAGTTCGCGCGGAAGTACGGTTTGGCGGTCAAGGTCGTCATCCAACCTGAGGACGCGGATCTCGACCCGGCATCGATGACCGCAGCCTATGTCGATGACGGCGTGCAAGCGCATTCGGGACCGTTCGACGGCGTGCCGAATCGCGATGCCATGCAGCGGATCACCGCCTATCTTGCCGAGAAGGGCTGGGGCGAGCGCACCGTCAACTATCGGCTGCGCGACTGGCTCATCAGCCGCCAGCGGTACTGGGGCGTCCCAATCCCCGTTATCTACGAGGACGACGGCTCGCTGACGCCGGTTCCCGAGGACGATCTGCCCGTGCAGCATCCGCGCGACGTCGAGTTCACCGGCAAGGGAGCCAACCCGCTGGCGCGCCACGCCGGGTTCGTCAATGTCGTGTCGCCCCGAACCGGCAAGCCTGCCCGACGCGAGACGGACACGATGGCGACGTTCGTCGATTCGTCGTGGTACTTCCTGCGCTTCACGTCGCCTCGGCACGAGAACGGCGTCTTCGACCGCGACGCCGCGAAGTATTGGATGCCGGTCGATCAGTACGTCGGCGGGATCGAGCACGCCATCCTGCACCTGCTCTATGCGCGCTTTGTCACGAAGGTCCTCTACGACCTCGGTCTGTCGCCGTGCGACGAGCCGTTCGAGCGGCTCTTCACGCAGGGCATGGTCACCAAGGACGGCGCGAAGATGTCCAAGTCGCAGGGGAACTCCGTATCTCCGGACGACTTCGTGACGCGATACGGCGCGGACACGGCACGTCTCTTCTCGCTGTTCGCCGCCCCGCCGGAGCTCGACCTGGAATGGAACGACCAGGGAGTCGAGGGATGCTTCCGATTCCTGAACCGGCTTTGGCGCACGTTCGAGGACCTGAGACCCCATGCGGCGGCTGCCGGCTCCGCGCCCGATCTGTCGTCATTGACCGATGAGGAGAAAGCGCTCCGCCGCACGACGCACACGACGATCCAGCGCGTCACGACGGATATCGAGGAACGCTTCAAGTTCAACACCGCCATCGCAGCGACGATGGAGCTCGTGAACCATCTACAGGACTGGAAACCGCCGTTCGGCGACAACGCGCGAGCCTTGGTGCGCGAGGCGCTGGAAGCCTTGCCGCGCCTCCTCGGACCCTTTGCACCGCATGTCGCAGAAGAGCTGTGGTCGTCTCTGGGGTTCTCCGGCAGCATCCTGACGGCGGGATGGCCCACGGTCGATCCGTCGGCGCTGGAGGTCGATACCGTGACGCTGGTCGTGCAGGTGAACGGCCGGCTGCGAGCGCGGGTCGAGCTGCCGACCGGAGCGTCTGAGGAGGACGCCAAGGCAGCGGGCTTAGCCGACGAGAACGTGCGACGCCATCTCGAAGGCAAGACGATCCGCAAGGTCATCTTCGTCCAGAACAAGCTGCTGAACCTGGTGGTCGGCTGACGACGCCGAGGATCGAACGGGAGGACACCGATTCCTCAGACTGAGACATCGCACAGCGTGGTGCTGACGCCGCTCGGCGGGCTCGGCGAGTTCGGCATGAACATGATGCTCGTCGAATGCGGCGACGACCTGATCGTCATCGACGCCGGCATGATGTTCCCCGACTCCAACATGCTCGGCGTCGATTTCGTCCTGCCGGACATCACCTACCTCATCGAGAAGCGCGACAACCTCCGTGCGGTTCTGCTGACGCACGGCCACGAAGACCATATCGGAGGTCTGGCGCATCTCCTGCAGCACGTCGACGTACCCGTGTACGGCGCGCGCTTGACTCTCGCGCTGGCGAGCAGCCGTCTGCAGGAGTACGGCGTTCTTTCGAAGGCGGACCTACGCGAGATCGACCGGACGTCTCGCCTCGTCTTCGGGGCTGTGGAATGCGAGTTCCTTCAGATGTCGCACAGCATCCCCGGGGTCTTGGCGATCTCTCTGCATACGCCTGCCGGAACCATCGTCCACACGGCGGACTTCAAGTTCGACCACGAGCCGGCCGGGCTTGAGCGCCCGGACATCGGCAGGTTCGCCCAACTGGGCGAGAGGGGCGTCACGCTCCTCCTGTCGGACAGCACGAACGTCGAGCGGCCCGGGCACACACCGTCGGAACGCTCCATCTTGCCGGCACTCGAGCGCATCTTCCGGTCAGCGCGAGGCAGGCTCATCGTCTCGACCTTCTCATCGAGCCTCTACCGCATCCAGCAGTTCGTCGACCTCGCCGTCGAGTTCAACCGGTGCATCGGGACGACCGGCCGGAACATGGTCAACAACATCAAGATCGCGTCGGAGCTCGGCTACCTTCGCGTTCCTGCGGGCGTCCTGGTCGATATCCGCGACCTGGGCGACCTGCCCCCCGAGCGAAGCATGGTCCTGACAACCGGCAGCCAAGGCGAACCGCTGTCGGCGTTGGCGCTGATGGCGAACGACAGCCACGCGCGCCTGAAGATTGCACCTGGCGACACGATGGTCATCTCGGCGCGGATCATCCCAGGGCATGAGCGCGACGTCGGCAGGCTGGTGAACCACCTGTACCGACGGGGCGCTGACGTCTACTATGGGCCCGCCGCCGGCATCCACGTGTCTGGGCACGGCTCGCAGGAGGACCTGAAGCTGATGCTCGACCTGGTGAGGCCGAAGTTCTTCATCCCGATCCACGGCGAGTACCGTCAGTTGGTGCGCCATGCGCGACTGGCGGAGGATGTCGGAATGCCGCCTTCCCGCGTGCTCGTGGTCGAGGATGGGCAGCAGATCCGGCTGACGCGCGAGACGTGCGAGATCGGCGAGACCGTGCAGGCGGGACGGATTCTCGTGGACGGGAAGTTGCTGGATAATGTCGAGGAGATCGTGCTTCGCGACCGCCAGCAGCTTTCCGAGGACGGCATGGTTCTCGTCGTCGTCGTGATGAACCAGCAGTCCGGGGAGATCGTCGCCGGTCCCGACCTCGTCTCACGCGGATTCGTCTACGTGGACGAGTCCGAGGACCTCATCGAAGACGCGAAGGAACGCGTCCGAGAGGCGGTCGCCGCACTGAATGCCGAGGAACGGTCGGAGCAGGAGACCGTTCAGGAGACGGTTCGGGTCGCCCTAAGGCGGTTCTTCACGAAGCGGACGGATCGACGACCGCTCGTGCTTCCGGTCATCCTCGAGGTATAGGTAACCGGCTGAGACAGCCCATCCACGACATGGGTGATGAGTGACGATCATCGAAGCGGCATCACTGGGTTTCGTTCAAGGCATGACCGAGTTCCTTCCGATCAGCAGCTCGGGCCACCTGGTCATCGCCCAGCATCTGTTCGGGCTTGGGGGCGCCGAGAACCTGACGTTCGACATCCTGCTTCACGTGGCGACGCTGTTCGCGGTGGTTGTCTACATGCGGCGCGACTTGGCGGCGCTCGTGGCGGGAGTCTTGCGGGACCGCAAACAGACACGCATCGCGTTGTATCTGCTCCTAGCCATGGTTCCAACGGGGATCATCGGCTTGGGCATCCGGAAGGGCATCGAGAGCGCGTTCGAAACGCCAGCGTTCGTCGGTGCGATGCTGCTCGTCACTGGGACGATGCTGTTCGTCGCTCCTCGGCTATCGCGCGCTCGGCTGGGGCTCGAAGGCATCCGAGGGCGTCAGGCGCTATCAATCGGCGTCGGTCAGGGGATCGCTGCGTTGCCGGGCATCTCGCGTTCCGGCACGACCATCTGCGCCGCCATGCTGGTTGGGGTACAGGCGGAAGCCGCTGCGCGGTTCTCGTTCTTGCTCTCGATCCCGGCGATACTTGCCGCGACTGCTCTCGATATGAGGAACATCACGAACATCGCGAGCGCGGAACTGCCGCCGGTGTTGGTGGGTATGGGTGCGGCGTTCGTGGTCGGACTCGCATCGATCGCGGTTCTGATGCGCTTGGCGCGCAGAGGTAAGTTCGATCCGTTCGCGTACTACTGCTGGGCTCTGGGCGGGCTGACGCTCGTGGCGACTTACTGGCGCGGCTGAACGACGGCGGGACGGGGGTGGACCCGCCGACTTGGGATTGTTGCCGCGATGGAGACCAAAATGACGAAGCTGTTTGGGTCCGAATGGACGAAAGCCGATCTGATGCGGCGCGTCGGTGACATCTCGCAGATCGCTGGCGTCCAGCGGTCATTTCTCACGGAAGGGAACGAGAAGGGCGTCGAGGTCATCGAGTTCCGCACCGGGGCAGGACTGACCTTCACCGTCGTTCCGAGTCGCGCGATGGATATCGCCGCTGCCGACTATCGGGGCACGCCTTTGGTGTGGCGGTCGGGCAGCGGAATCGTTGCGCCGGAGTTCTACGACGGCGTAGGAACCGGATGGCGGAAGAGTTTCTTCGGCGGCTTGCTGACGACTTGCGGTTTGGGGAACGTCGGGACGCCCAACGAGGACGACGGGGAGGTCCTCGGGCATCACGGACGGATCGCCAACCAACCGGCGAAGCGCGTCCATGCCGATGGACGTTGGGAGGGCAATCAGTTCGTCATGTCGGCGCAGGGGCAGATGCGCGACACGAATCCCCGCCGGTACGACTTCAGCGTGACCCGCAACGTGACAGCGAAGATGGGCGAGAACCGGCTCTTCATCTCCGATATCGTCGAGAACGTGGGACCCACGGATTCGCCGTTCATGTACCTCTACCACATCAACATCGGGTTCCCGGTGTTGGACGATGGCTCCGAACTGCTGGTCCCGGTTCACAAGTCGACGCCGCGCGATGCCGTGGCGGAGCCCGGTATGCATGAGCGCTTCCGCTTCCACGCGCCCGTGGCGGGCTACCAGGAGCAGGTCTTCTACCACGACGTCATCGAGGACGATAACCGGCACGTCTGGGTGGCGCTCGTCAACAAGCGGTTCGGAGACGGCAAGGGAATCGGCGTCTACGTCCGCTACCACAAGAGCCAGTTCCCGAATCTGGTCGAGTGGAAGATGATGTCCGAAGGCGTGTACGTCGTCGGGATCGAGCCGGCGAACTGCCATGTCGAGGGGCGAGCAAGGGAGCGGGAACGCGGGACGCTCCAGTTCCTCGAGGTCGGCGGCAGGCGTCACTTCGAGACCGAGATCGGTGTGCTGACCAACCAGGACGAGATCCAAGCCTTTGAAGAGAAAGTCGCGAGCATCCGAGCTCGTCAGAACACGGCTTGAGAACGGCGTCACGCTGCTCCTCGTCGAGGACCGGCGCGCGCCGATCTTCTCGCTGCATGTGACGGTGCGCGCCGGGACGATCCACGAGGGCGAGTGGCTCGGAACCGGCATCTCCCACTTCCTCGAGCACGTCATCGACGACGGAACCGCGAAGCGCTCCCGCGAGGAGATCGACGACCTCGTCGAGACCCTCGGGAACGTGTCGAACGCGTACACGGCGCGCGATCATTCCCGCTATTTCGTCACGGCTCCTTCCGATCACGCGGACGTCGCGTTCGATCTGCTCTCCGACTTCATCCAGTCTCCGTCGCTTCCAGACTCCGATGTCGAGACGCAGCGCGGCGTCATCCTCAACGAGCTGAACCAGGTTGCGGACAACCCCGACGACCGGCTGGGGAGGATGTTCTACGAGAACGTCTACCGGGTCCATCCGATGCGGGTGCCCATCGAGGGCTACCGTCACCGGTTCATGACCCTCACGCGGGACGATCTCGCCGAATACCATCGACGGACGTACGTCCCTCAGAACATCGTCGTCTCGGTCGTTGGCGACCTCGACATCGCCAGGACGCAGAGGCGACTCGGTTCGCTGTGGGGTCGGATGGAACCGGCGGCATGGCTGCCCCCGGCGATCCCGACCGAGCCCGCACAGGTCGGCGCTCGGGAGGACGTGCGAGAGGGACCCGTCGAACTGGGCTACGGAATCATTGGGTATCGCGCCCAACCGTTCGGTCACCAGAGCTCCGCCGCGCTTTTCCTCGCAGCCCTGGCGCTCGGCGGATCCGAGAGCTCGATGCTCTACCAAGAGCTCAAGGAATCGCGCGAAGCCGCGCACAGCGTCAACGCCTGGACGGAAATGCAGCCGTCCAGCGATTCGCTGCTAGGGGTCTCGTTCTCTGCCGACCCGTCCCAGATGGATACGGTCCTCGACGGCGTCCTCGAATCGATGGAACGGCTATCCAGAGACGGCATCAACCAGGCGGCGCTCGAGACAGCACGCGCCATCGCTGAGGCGGAAGCGCTCTTTCGGTCGGAGACCATCGAAGACGAAGCCGCCACGCTCGGTTATCACGAACTGCTGACGGGCGACGCACACTACAACGAACGCTTCCTGGACCGTGTGCGCGCTGTCACCGCCGACGAGGTCCGCTGCGCCGTCGCCTCGCTCCGCGACGAGTCGCGCACGTACGTGGCGTTGGTCCCCAAAACGACCTCGCGACCTCGAGCGCCCAGGGTTCGTCCAGCCAATGGGATCGCGAAAGCATCGCTCCATCGGCTCGACAACGGGCTGCGGATTGTCGTGCAGGAGGACCGATCTCGACCCATCGCGTTCGTCGGGGCGTTCTTCGCCGGCGGCGTATACCGCGAGACATCGCTGACCAATGGCGTGTCGCGGCTGACCGCCCACGGAGCGCTGCGGGGCACTCGCACCCGCGCGCTCGCCGCCATCGCTCGCGCTGTGGAGAGCCGAGGCGGCATCCTCGAAGCGGTCTCCGGCAACCAAAGCGTTGGCTTCGGGATGAGCCTGCTGAGCCGCGACCTGCCAGACGGCATGACGATCCTCGCCGATGTCGCTCGCGAACCGACGTTCGACGAGCGGGAGATCGAAGCCCTCAAGCGCGAAACGTTGGCGATCATCCGTTCAGCGTCCGAGGACGCGTTCGACGTGGCGTACCGACGTCTGATCGCGGAGTTCTTCGCGCACCATCCGTACCGTCACGTGCCGGAGGGCTCCCCGGAGAGCATCCAGTCGCTGACTGCCGACGACTGCCGACGGTTCCACAGCCGGTTCGTCCAACCGAACAACGGCGTTGTTTCGGTCGTTGGCGACGTCGATACGGACGATGTGCTCTCCCAACTGGAACGCCTGTTTGGGCGCTGGCAATCCGGTCCCATGCCGGATGCACGGACGCTGATGCCGCGCCGGTCGCGCGAGATCCGGCTCTTCGAGCGGCGCGACATGGCACAGACGATCCTGTGCGTAGGCTACCCCGGTGTTGCGTTCCTGCACCCGGACGCCGACGCGCTTCATGTGCTGCAAGCGGCTCTGGCAGGGCTCAACTACCCGGGCGGCAGGCTCTACAAGGAGCTCCGAGGGAGCCAGCTCGTGTACGAGGTGAGCGCCGAGCACCAGGCTGGCATCGACACCGGTATGCTCCACATCTACGCGGCGACCACGGATGAGCAGTTGCCCAGAGTGGTGGCGGCACTGGATGAGACCGTCGAAGACCTGCGGCGCAACGGGCTGTCCGACGAGGAGTTCGAGCGCGTCAGGCGCATGTGCCTCGCCGACTTCTTCGTCCATCTACAGACCAACGAGGAGCGAGCCTACCGGCGCGGCTTGGATGAGCTATACGGGCTCGGGTATAACTTCATCGAGGGGTTCACCGGGCGCGTTTACGCCGTGACGCCCGACGACGTCCAGCGCGCGGCGCAGACGTACCTCCGTCGCAACGAGCGCGTGGTCAGCATCGTCGGCAAGACGCCCTCGCGCCGACGGGCTGCCCGCAACGTATGAGTCGAGCCCATGAGTCTGCATCTCCGGCTCCTGACCGCATGCCTCATCTCGTTGTCCGCGCTGGCGCCCTACGCTCGCGGCGACGCAGCCGCGCTGCTGAGAGCCGTGCCGCAGGGCACGTCCACGGTCGTGTGGATTCGTGACCTGCGCGAACTCAGCGACGATCTGGACAGACTGGCTGCATCTCTCACCAACGCGGCAGCCCCGCCCAAGGAAGTGCTGGCGCGCGCCCTCGCTCGCCGCGTCGAGGCTGGCTTCACCAGCGACGAAGAACTGAAATCTCTGGGGTTCGACACGTCGCAGGGGATCGCCTTCGCCCTTGAGCGCGATGGCTCGTTCACCGCCGTCATCCGGGTCAGCGACGCGTCTCGGGCGCAATCGAGACTGTCTCGCGGCGGACCTGCCAGCCTGACGCATGACGGAGTTTCCTACTTCGCATCCCCGGGTCGATCCTTCGCGTTCGTGGACGATCTGCTGGTGTATAGCACGGCGGCAGATGGTGTCCCGCGCGCTATCGACGCGCTTCGCGGTCGCACGCCGTCGTCGAGAGTACCGAGCGTTGACAGCACAGCCGATGTCGTCGTGCTCGCCGCCAGGGAGCAGACGGCAGCGGCACGTACGGATCTGTTGGGAGCCCTTGGCATCGGAGACGGCGGACGCGACGCAGCCTCGATTGCGTCGTCGTCACTGGGCTTGGTCGGGTTCCTCTCGGCGCTCTTCGGCGGATCGCAGGCGCCGCAGGCGGTACTGTCCGCGTCCGTGGGACGCGATGATGTGCGAGTCCGCGTCGGCGATGGCGATCTCCCGGCGTTGGGCACGTCCGCATGGCGCGCGATGCCGAACGACGCGTTCGCTGCCGGGTCGCTGTTCGTGGGACCCGGAGCCCAGGGCGAACTCGACGCCGTCGCAAAGGCGCTTGCCGCCGTGATGCCTCGGTTCGCGGGCGTGCCGGACGGCTCCCCACGTGAGATCGCTTTCGCGGCGCGTGTCCGACGGTACTTGCTGCCCGAAGTCG
>VGLH01000057.1 GCA_016866785.1 Candidatus Poribacteria bacterium | reverse complement strand
CATGGTGCGCTCCTTCTTCGATTCGGACGTGCTGGACTGGGTGACCGATCCTGAGAACTCGCTGTCGTTGCGTTTCATCATGCGTTCCCTTCCTGTTACGTTCTGTTGGCTGCCTACGCCGGGGTTCCCATCGTCGGGCTGTCGTTCGAGTACTCCGGCAGTGCGACCCGGTCGAGCGACCAGTGCTCGTAGGGGTCGAGTCGAAGCCGTTGTCCTGCCGATTGCGGGTCCGTTCCTCGCTGGCTCGACGGTGTCGCCGTCGTCCACGTTGTCCGTAGCTCTCGCTGCCCTGCCGCCGCGGAACCGGTGATCCATATGCGGCTTGTTCTTGCCATTACCGTGGCTCCTGGTTCCGGATGGGAGCTATCGAGCCTTCCGCCCGGATGCAGAGGCGTAGGGAATCGCTGTCAGGACAACCGTCGCTTCGTAGTAGCCGCTCGTCGCGGCGGCGTCGGATCGGTCGCCGCGAGCGGTGACGCGAAACTTCACGTTGCCGTCGCTCGGGGCGTGGGTTGCGCGAACGCCGCGTCGGAGGAAGTCCTCACCGGGGACGAATGCGCCGTACCCCTGGGCGGCGTCGGCGTCTGCCGCCTGGACACCGGAGCGGCTCGCATCGCCGTCGGCGTCGTCGGTGACCATCCACGTCGTATCGAGCGTGTCCGTCGGGTCGTCGGGGTTCGTGAAGGGCGTGACATCCGCCGTGAGGGTCACGTCCACGTTCGTCATCAGCGGGAACACGACGGAGACTTCGTTCGTCTCCGGGGTCGCCGGATCGTATTGGAGTCCCAGCGTCGCCGTCGCGTCGCCGGTGCGCGTGAGCCATCGAACAATGGGCGGAACGTAGACGCCGAAGGTCACCGTCGTCGTCGCTTGGGCTTCGGCTCCGGCTGCTGCGAAGAGCATCCCTGCCGCCACCGTTGCCGTGAGAGCCATCTGCTGCGTCTGTCGGATCGTCCGTGTCATCGTCCCGCCCTTTCCTCGGTTGCCCGCTCACTGCTGCGGGCGCTGCTGGGTCTATGGCAGGATTGATGCCAACTCCCGGGCACCGGAAAGCGGAATGGCATAAAGCCTTGTCACGACTGGGTTTTCGGCAATGTGCAGGAGCGCAGAGGGATTCACGTGCGTGTGGTCAGCGCGTCGCAGAAACGCGACTGCCGAACGGGAGGCGAGGCGCAAACGCAGTCAGGGCAAGGCTTATCGCATTATTGCGACTGGGCGTATGGGCGTTCGCATTTTTGCGACGATCAACTCGTGCCGTCGTAGTTCGCGACAATGAATCGTCGCGATACGCGACGATTCGAGCGGATCGCTAGGTGAGCTGGATGCCGTGCTTGGAGAGTTTGCGGTAGAAGGTCGCGCGGTCGATGTGGAGGGCAGCCGCGCATCTTCGCACGTCGTTTCCCACGACTCGGATCGTCTGTTCGAGCGCCATCTTCTCGGCGTCGTCCAGTGAGAGGATGCCGTCGGGCGATGGCGTCGGACGTGCGGGAACGGCGGCAAGCGATTCGGGCAGGCTTTCGAGGCGGAGGATCCCGCTCGTCTCTAGGATGACGGCGCGCTGGATGGTGTTTTCGAGCTCTCGCACGTTTCCCTGCCAGGAACCGTCCATAAGGGCTCTCATGGCGTCCGGGGCGACGTCGGCAATCGATTTGTTGGAGTCTGCTGCGAACCGGGCGAGGAAATGATGCACGAGGTGAGGGATGTCCTCGCGACGCTCGCGTAAAGCGGGTACAGTGGTCGGGAACACGGCGATCCGATAGTAGAGGTCTTCGCGGAAGTCGCCCTGCTCGACAGCGGATTTCAGGTTCTTGTTGGAGGCTGCGATGACGCGGACATCGACCGGAATCATGGCGTTCCCGCCGACGCGCTGAATCTCGCGCTCTTGCAGAACGCGGAGCAGTTTCGCCTGCAACAGCAAGGGCATGTCGCCGATCTCGTCGAGGAAAACCGTTCCCCCCTTCGCCTGCTCGAATCGCCCGATGCGCCGCATCGTGGCTCCGGTGAACGCGCCGCGCTCGTGACCGAAGAGCTCGCTTTCGATCAGCGCTTCCGGGATCGCCGCGCAGTTGACCGGCACGAAGGGGCCCCGGTGGCGCGCGCTTTCGGCGTGAATCGCCTTGGCGACGAGTTCCTTGCCCGTCCCGCTCTCGCCCTGGATGAGAACGGTGACATCGCTGCTGCCGGCGCGTTCGATCTGGGCGAAGAGCGCCTGCATCGGGGCGCTCTTGCCGATGATGTTCCGGTACGAGTACTCGCGCGCCAGCTCGGATCGCAAGCGCGTGAGCTCGGAGCGCATGTCGGCGACCTCGAGCTCGCGCGTGACATCGCGGAAGACGAGCAGACTTCCGACCCGCGCCCCCTGGGCTCCCGTGACAGAGCGCATCTGGCGAACCAAGATGCGTCGTTCCGGATGCGTCGCGTCGAGAGCGTCCGAGAAGAGCTCGTGGGGGCGTGACTCGTATGCCCGGACGCCGAGATCGAACTGGTCCGGGTCGGCGAAGCGGTCGCGAAGCCACGAGAGGAAGTCCGCGCGACTGCTCCCGGCGAGCGCATCCGTGTCGAACGCGAACAGCTCCGCGAACCGTCCGTTGACGAACTGCAGGTCTCCCTCGACATCGCAGAACGCGACGGCATCGTCGGTGGCTTCCAAGACGGATGACAATCGCTGACTGGCTTCGGCGATGCCCTGGTAGAGCAGACTGGCGACGATGAGGTTTCGGATGCGGACGCGCACCTCAGCGGTGTCGAAGGGTTTCGACAGGAAGTCGTTCGCGCCGGACGCCAGGGCTCGCAACCGAGTCTCCCTCTCCTGAGCCGCCGTCAGGACGAGAATCGGCACATGAGCCCGCGACGGCATCGCTCTCAGGCGTTCCATGACCGCGAAACCGTCCATGTAGGGCATCCGGAGGTCCAGCAGAACGACATCCGGCGACTCGTCTCGGACGATGTCTTCAACGCGGCGGGGATCGGTCGTCGTCAACAGGCGGCGGAATCCGGCGTCTTCCAGGATATCGACGAGCAGATCGATGTTCTCCTGATGGTCGTCGACGATCAGAATGGCGGCGTTCCGAATGTCGTCATCGCTGAGCGTCGACGCGGGCATCACGAAAGCGCCTCTTCGGGGGGAACATCCGTCTCTAGGATACTGTCGATCACGGCGTGGAAGCGACGGACGTCCATCGGCTTTGTGAAATAGTGGCGAAAGCCTGCCTCGCGCCCCTGCTGTATGTCGTGCTCGTGCGCGCTTGCCGTGAGGGCGACCACAGGGATGTGTCGCGTGTCCTCGGAGGCGCGGAGCGCCGCCAACGCCGCGTACCCGTCCATGTCCGGCATGTTGATATCCAGGATGATCAGGTCCGGCTGGCGAACCCGCGCGAACTCGATGCCGATGCTCGCCTGGGGCGCTGTCAGCAGTTCGATATGGGGTCTCTCCGACAGGACGTCCTCCATGAGGTGTAGGCTGTCGGGATTGTCGTCGATGTACAGGATAGTTCGCCTCGGAGCTTCCGCCATGTCCGGCGTGAACGGCTCTATGACATCGCGAGCCGAGCCCGTCGGTAACTCGACAGTGAAGGTGCTCCCCTCGCCGACGACGCTTTCGAGCGTGAGCGTTCCTTCCATCAGACCGACGAGGGCTCTCGATAGAGTGAGCCCGATTCCGGTGCCTTCAATGCCGCGATTGCTGTGCGCCAAGCGCTCGAATGGCCGGAAGATGGTTTCGTGCTGATCTTCAGGAATACCCGGCCCCGTGTCGGCGACGGCGATCCTTACGCGGCTTCCGTCGTCGGTCTTTTCCGCTCGCAAGGTCACGTCGCTGCCTTCGCCGCTGTACTTGATCGCGTTGGACATGAGGTTCATCAGTACTTGCCTCAGCCGCGTGCGATCCGCCACGACGATCAGCGACGCGTCGACGACGCGGTTGGTGACACGGATCTGTCGAGCCTCCGCCAGCGGAGAAGTCGTCGCCACGACTTCCTCCACCACGGGCGCGACCGCTACGTTCTCGGGCGAGACGCTGAGCTTGCCGACCTCGATGCGCGACATATCGAGAACCTCGTTGATGAGGTCCAGGAGATGACCGCCGGCACTCAGGATTCGTTCGACGCGTTGGTGCTGGCGGTCTCCGAGCGTGGGATCGTCCAGCAGCATCTGGGCGAACCCCAGCACGGCGTTCATCGGTGTTCGAAGATCGTGGCTCATGCGGTTGAGGAACTCGGACTTGTGCCGATTCGCCTCCTCAGCAGCTTCCTTGGCGATTCGGAGCTGTTCTTCGGCGGCGGCACGATCCGTGAAGTCCTCCGCGATCGCCACCACGACGGATTCGCCCGCGAGCTCTATGATTCGATAGGAGGCAGAGAAGGTCGCTTGCGTCCCATTCGACTTCCGGACTCGAACCAGTAAGCCTCGGATCTCTCCGGTCCTGCGGAGCGCTTCCATAACGACGGCGCGTTCGTTCGGGTCGTCATAGAACTGGGTCGTCGTCGCTTGCATCAGCGCGTCATGTGTCGTGCCGAGGAGCTCAGCCATCCGCTGGCTCGCGTAAAGCACGGTCCCGTCGGAGACTCGCGCGAGCATGATTCCCACGGGCGCCAAGTCGGTGATCATGCGGAAACGCGCCTCGCTTTGCTCGACCTGCCGACCGATGCGATGGAGCTCGGTGACATTCCTTCCGACGCCGACGATCCCGATCACCGCGCCAGCATCGTCGCGAATGGGCGACAGCAGCGTATGGAAGACGTTTTCGCCCATACTCCACTCGTGCGCGGCATTGCGTCCTGCGAGAGCTTCGCGGATCGCCTCTACGCGCCCGGCACGGTGCTCCTCGGCGAAAATGTCTGCCGACAGCACTCCGAGCAGATGCTCCGGCGCGATGCCGAGGGTTCTGAGCCCGCCGCCAAAGACGGACGTATAGCGGCCCTCCGTATCGAGGGTGAAGAGCGTGTCACCGACGGAATCCAGCATCGAGCGAAAGGTGCGCGTGCTGACGTCCAGGTCGGCAGCGGCCTGGCGCGCGTGCGTGGATTCCTGACGCACGCGCAACAGAGCGCCGCGCAGGTAACCGACACCTGCCGCGACGACGAAGGCGAAAGCCATCTCCCAAGCATCGCTGCCGACGAGGAACCTAGACCACTCCACGCCCTGTAGATGTAACGCAAGGACGGATGCGCCTACGAGCAGGATGGTGGACACAACGGCTCCACGCAGACGCCAGAACCATGTCGCGGTTCCGATGACGAGCGTGCCGGTGTGGACCAAACCGTGGGAATCCCAGTCACGGATCAGCAGAAACGCGGACGCGTGGAGGAACGAAACGACAGCGACGGTGAGCCATCGATGACGCCAGAGCGGCAGGTGGTTGTCTTCCTGAAGAAGGCGGGAGAGCCGTCGTGGGAGTGCGTGCGATACCTGTAGACCCTTCACGGCGATAGGTCCTCCGCGGGGACGGGCGCGACATGCGCACCAGAGCGCCTGTGCACCGGCGTGTCAGGCGATTGCCTCACTCGCGGCATAATATAACCAATAAATAGCCCAGTTGTATAGGACACGATGTTGGCGCGCTGGCGCTTCCGGAGTCGGGCTCTTGCGCGGTGTGGTAGCGACGCCGTCCAGCGCTTCACTCATCTGCGCGGCCGACCGGAGAGGATCCGGCGGAGCTGCTCGAGAAACTCTCGGACGCGAATCGGCTTGCCGATGTAGCGTTCGAAGCCTGCGTTCAGGCCCCTCTCAACTTCGCCGGGCAGCACACTGGCACTAAGAGCCAGCGCCGGGGTTTCTGCGGTCTCCGGTATGGCGCGTAGCGCGCGGAGCGCCGCGAAGCCGTCGATGTCCGGCATGTTGATATCGAGGAGGATGACGTCGGGTCGATGCGCCTGCGCCAACTCGAGCCCAAGCCGCGCGCCAAGTGCGGTCAGCAGACGGATGTCCCGCTGATCTTGCAGGATGTCTTCCATTAAAGCGAGGCTGTCCGGGTTGTCATCGACATACAGGACGACGTACTGGGAGCCGGCCGTGTTCGTGTCGACGACTTCTCGTTGAGGAATCTCCTCCGTGGAAACGGGGAGCTCGATCCAGAACGTCGATCCTTCGCTGACGACGCTTTCCACACCGATTGAGCCGCCCATCAGTTCGACGAGCTTCTTCGAGATCGTCAGGCCGATGCCGGTTCCCTGGATCCGATCGCTATCCGCGGCGAGGCGCTCGAACGGCTGGAAGATCGTCGCCAGGTGCTCGGCAGGAATCCCGGGCCCTGTGTCGGAGATCGAAACGCGCACACGTCCGCCGTCGGCGAGCTCAGCCCCCAGTGTGATCGAGCCCGAAGGGCGGTTGAACTTGACCGCGTTCGACAGGAGGTTCAGCAGCACCTGCCGCAAGCGCATCCGATCCGCCTGCACCGCCAGTTCCTGATAGCTCGCCTGGTCGTCGATGCGCAGGTCTCTCTCGTTGGCTTGCGGACTGATGGTCGCAAGCGCTTCGGCGACCACGGATCCGAGGGAGATGTGCTCCGGAGACACGGTGATACGCCCGGCTTCGATCCGTGACAGGTCCAGCACCTCGTCGATCAGTTCCAGCAAATGCCCTCCTGCCGTCAGGATGCGATCGACTCGCTGCGTCTGGCGCTCGCTGAGAGCCGTATCGTCCCGGAGCAGTTGACCGAATCCCAGCACGGCGTGCATCGGCGTTCGGAGCTCATGGCTCATACGATTCAGGAACTCGGACTTCGCTTCGCTGGCGCGTTCGGCGGCTTCGCGCCTTCGCTGTTCCGTCACGTCTTTGCCGACGACCGCGTAGTGCGTCAGGACACCCAGCGCGTCTCGTATGGGCGAGACAGAGCGCTCCTCATAGTACACGTCACCGCTTTTCCGCCGAATCGTGTACTGCATCCCATCACTGAGCAGGGCGTTGTCACGTTCGTCCGAAGAGGCGATGAACGTCTCGGGCAGCCTGCCAATCGCCTCGAACGCGGCATACCCGGTCTTCTGTTCGAAGGCTGGATTCACGTACTCGATGACCCCGTCAGGATCGAGCAGCATGACCACATCCGCCGTCTGCTCGACGACGGCGGACAGGCGGCGGATCTCCTCCTCGGCAGCGCGACGCTCGGTGATATCGGTCGCGATCCCGGCAATACGGACAATGGCTCCGGACGCGTCGCGGATCGCGAACGCGCGCGCGCGGATCCATCGCTCCGAGCCGTCCGGTCGCATGATCGCGAACTCATCGTCCGTCGAGATTCCGTTGTCGAGGATTCGCCGCATCGACTCGAGCACGTCGGGTTTGTTGTCCGAGCGGATCGTTTCCAGCCATTGGCGTGGACGGGTGCGGAGATCGGCGATTGGGATCCCCCACACGCGTTCGAACGACGGGCTTACGTAGAGAAGGCGCCGTGTCGGAACATCGATGAGCCAGAAGACGTCATCGACGTTCTCGGCAAGCTGGCGGAACCGCTCCTCGCTCTCGCGGAGCGTCCTCTCCGCCTCGCGCCAGTAGGTCACGTCCCGCCCGGCCGAAACGAAGTGCGTGATCGCGCCGGAAGCGTCCAGAATCGGCGAGATGGTCTTGTCTTCGTAGTAGGTCTCGCCGTCCTTGCGGACGTTCGTGAAGACCGCGCGGAACGCATCGCCGTTCAGGATCGTGCGCCATAGGTCCGCATAGAACGCCGCATTGTGTTCGCCGGAGCTCAGGATCCGAGGGTTCCGACCGATCAGTTCGGCGCGCGTATATCTCGTGATCCGCTCGGTAGCGGGGTTCACGTACTGGATCGCGCCCGCCGTATCGGCGATAATGACGGCATCGGCGGTCCGTTCCACCGCGCTGGAAAGCAGGCGAAGCTGCTGTTCGGAGGCTCTCCGTTCGGAGACGTCTTCGACGATGGCAACGATACCGGCGATCGCGCCGTCCGCCGCTCGCAGGGGCGCTCTCGTGACACGAACCGGGATCAGCCGGCCGTCCTTCGCCATGCGCGTCGTCTCCTCCGCGGTCACCTCGCCGTACTGGGTGTTCCGGGCAGCGAGTTCCACGAACTCCGCCTGGAGACCCGGTGGAACCGTCAGCAAACGCCTACCGGCTGCCTCGTCTG
This sequence comes from Candidatus Poribacteria bacterium, assembly GCA_016866785.1. Lineage (NCBI taxonomy): Bacteria > Candidatus Poribacteria > Candidatus Poribacteria bacterium. The sequence goes on along the minus strand of VGLH01000057.1, from coordinate 17,115 downwards.
CTGTCCAGCCGAATAGACGCTCGGCTGCAGGGCTCCACGTCGTAATCCGTCCTTCCAGGTCACCGACGAGGATCGGCAGCGGAGACGAACTCAGGATGGCTTCCAGCCGCGCATGAGTCGAGAGCACTTCCTCTTGGGCTTGCCTCAGGGCAGTGATGTCCCGTCCGACGCCGACGAGCCCAGTCACCTCCCCGCGCGCGTCACGCAGCGGCGAAAGCGACGTCTGGTAGTGCCGCATCTGGCTGTTGACGAGCGCACTCCACTCGTAGACGACGGTCTCGCCGCGCAGAGCGCGGGCGTTGGCTTCGTCGTGCACCCGCGCTGCCTCGGGTCCAAGTACGTCGCGTGCCGTCCTCCCGATGAAAGTCTCTGGCGTCAGTCCGCTGCGCTCGACCCAGTTTCCGTAGACGGCGGTATGTCTGCCCTCGCGGTCGAGCGTGAAGATGATGTCGGACATGGACGAGACGACCGTCCGAAAGCGCTCCTCGCTCTCGCGGAGCGCCTCTTCGACTGCCTTGCGCTCCGTGATGTCGCGCGCGATGCCCACGATGCCGACGGAAGCGCCGTCGCTGCCGTGCACGGGAACGTTGCTGGTCTGGTACCAGCGTTCGGGCCCGTCGGGAGCGGGGTTCGGCAGTTGCTCCTCGAACCCGAGTCTTGCCCGCCCGTCCCGAATCGTCTCGCTGTCCGCATCGATGTACCGCTGAGCGCGCTCCGGCGCGTAGAAGTCGGACGGGAGCTTTCCGGTCACCTCGTTCGGGGAGTCGTGCCCAAGCTGCGCTGCCTTAGGGCGGTTGACCCGTGCGAATCGCCCCTGCGCGTCCTTGAAGTAGACGAGGTCGGGGAGGTTGTCGATCAGCGTGGTCAGTAGGCTCTGCTCGCGCTGCAGGGCGCGTTGGACTCGCTTCAGTTCGGTGATGTGTTTGGCGATACCGGCAAGGCCGACGATCTTCCCGCTTGCGTCGCGCAGAGGCACTTTGGTCGTGAGGAGCCATCCGGGGTCCTCACCGTCGAGCAGCTCCTCGCGGTCTCGGATGGCTTCGCCGGTGCGCAACAAGCGCTGCTCATCCGCGTAGGAGCGCCGAGCCGTCTCCGCGTCGAAGAAGTCGAAGTCCGTCTTGCCGATGGCATCCGCGGGATTCTCGACTCCGAGCAGGCTGGCAGTCGCGGAGTTCAAGCGCGTGAAGCGCGACTCGATATCCTTGAAGTAGACGAGATCGGGCGTGCCCTCGAAGAGCGCATTGAGGAGCGCTCGTTCCCGATCATGGGCCGCTCGCTCGTCGCGGAGCCGAGCGCGGCTGCTTGCCAGCTCCAACGCCGTCTCGATGGCGGCTGGCAACCGATGCAGGCGGTCTTTGAGCAGGAAGTCCGAGGCGCCGGCGCGCAGACACGCCACCGCCTCTTCGTCGCTCAGGTGCCCCGTGACGACGATGAAGGGAATGTCGAGACCGCGCTCGGTCATCAGCCGCAGCGCTTGCAGCGCGTCGAACTGCGGCAAGTGGTAGTCCGACACGATGACGTCCGGAGCCGCGTCGAGCTCCGCAGCGAACTGCGCTCGCGTCCAGACATGCCGGTGCTCCAGCGCCACGCCGCTCCGCCGGAGGCTGTCGAGGACGATCTCGACATCTGCCTGGTTATCCTCTAGGAGCAAGAGCTGCAGCGGGCGCTGTGCCTCCATCTTCGCCCTCCCGGGTTGCGTCGTTACGATGGCGTCTGGTTCGTGAGCATCCAATAGAGTCCAAGCTGCCGAACTGAGTCGGTGAACTGCTCGAAGTCCACCGGCTTGACAATGTAGCTGTTCACGTTCAGACGGTAGCTCTCGATGATGTCCTTCTCCTCGCGCGACGACGTCAGGACGACGACGGGTATCAACTTCGTGCGCTCGTCTCCCTTGACGATCCGCAGCACCTCCAGACCATCCACCTTGGGAAGCTTGAGGTCGAGCAGGATGACGCGGGGAACGCCGTCCCCTCGGTCAGCGTAGGCTCCGCGCCGGAACAGGAAGTCGAGCGCCTCCTCGCCGTCGCCGACGACATGGATGCTGTTGGCGATCCGGTTCCTGCGCAGCGCGTGGAGCGTCAACTCCACGTCGTTCGCGTTGTCTTCGACCATGAGGATTTCGACGAAAGACGCTGACATGCGTGTCTCCTTAGATGTTCGGCGTGCCGGCGCACGACTCAACCGAGCGAGAAGAGGAACGTCGCGCCTTCACCGACCGCCGATTCTGCCCGGACGGTTCCGCCGTGCCGCGCGACGATCCGCCGAACGATCGCCAGCCCGACGCCCGTGCCCGGGAAGTCGTTGGCGCTGTGGAGGCGTTGGAACGGTTGGAAGAGCTTGTTGGCGTACTTCATGTCGAAGCCGGCGCCGTTGTCGGACACGGCGTAGAGTGTCTTGCCGTTTTCCTGACGGGCGTCAACACGGATGATCGCTTCTTCCCGACCCCGGGTGAACTTCACCGCGTTCGAGAGGAGGTTTTCGAAGACCTGGTAGAGCATCGTCGGTTCGGCTTGGACATCGGGCAAGTCGCCCATTCGGAGACGAACGCTTCTGCCCTCGCATGCCTCATGGAGCGACTCGAACGCGCGGGCGGCGATCTCCGCGACGGACACGCGCTGCTTGCGCAACGGCGCGCGTCCGATCCGCGACAGCGCCAGTAGGTCATCGATGAGGCGACCCATGTACTCGCCGCTGTTGGTGACGAGTCCAAGGTAGCGGACGACCTCGTCGGGCAACTCCGAGGGGTAGTCCTCCAGGATGATCTTCGTGAACCCGTTGATGGCTCGGACCGGTGCGCGCAGATCGTGGGACACCGAATAGGTGAACGCTTCCAGCTCCTGATTCGCCTGCTGGAGCTCGGTCGTGCGTTCCAGGACTCGCTGCTCGAGGTTCGCGTTCAGCTTACGGATCTCCTCCTCCGCCGCCTTGCGCTGGGAGATGTCCTCGACGATCTCGACAAAGTAGTCCGGCTCGCCATCCTCCGTCCGCGCGAGAGACAGCGTCAAATGCACAGGCACGATGGAACCGTCCTTGCGCACGTATCGCTTCTCGGTGGAGTAGCTCGCTCGCTCGCCCTCGTAGACCTGCCGCGCAGGCTCCAGAGCGGCGTCCATGTCGTCGGGATGCAAGAGATCGAGTGTGGTCATTTGGAGGAGCTCCTCGGACGAGTAGCCCAGGAGCTCGCCCAGCACGCGGTTGGCACGGACGACGGCTCCGCCCTGTCGCACGTGCATGATGCCGATCGCAGCCTGCTCGAACGTCGCGCGGAATCCCTCCTCCGAAGCGAGACGCGCCAGATCCGCCAGTCGCCGATCCGTGTCGGCTCTCAACAGCGACTTGCACGCCATCCAGCCAAGCGTCGAGAGAATCGCCACGCTCATGGATATGAGCCCCGCGATTCCCACGTCCAGCGCGTAGAACCCCATGCGTTCGCCCAGGAGCCTCAGCCACGCGACCAGCAAGAGCACGGGTATCAAGAGTGGCACACGGCGCGCCATCCAACCCGCGGGCCCCGTGTCCACCAGCATCGCCGGAACGCCGTGATTTGCCTGCATGAGCAACAGCCCGACCGCCAGCGCCAGGAAGGGCACGGCGGTCGGGGGAGCCATCGTCGTGAACGACGGGTGCTGCCCGTAGTACGCCAGCCCGAAGAGATGACTGAGGAGTGCGAACAGGGAGAGGAGGAACGTGACCAGCGCGATGGACTGGGTCGGAGGAATCCACCGCCGAGGCAGCACCCGGCGGAGCAGCAGGGCAGACCCCACGAGGAGGAATGACAGCGCCGTGGCGGGCGCCATTCTGCCCGGGGCGCTGGTTCCCGGAGCGCCGGGCGGTTCCGTGACGAGCAACTGGTCGAACCCCGGATCCCACCCCGTGATATACTCCAGCAGCGTGATCGCGCCGACGAGAGCCACCACGCCCGCTACGGCGTATCCTGTCCAGCGTCGGCGTCGGGAGGATGATTCGCGCGAAAGTAGGATGAGGGCGACGCCGGCGAGACCCAGCCCCAGCGCTGTATTCGCCTTGACCGAGCCCCAATCCGGCGAGAGACTCGTGAGGAACGGGACCTTTAGGAACCAGCCCATCAGGACGAGCGCGCCGCTGACGACGGCGAACGCGCCCGCTACGATGGGTATTGCCGCGAAGAGCGCTTCGATGCGGGGGCGCAGCGACGATAGCATGGCGGTGCCTGCCTTCATGGCGTCTTACACGATACGTTGCGCGACCCTTCGGGACGCTCCGATGCCCTCAGGGCTCGTCGATCCACGTAACCGAGATGCCTCGAACACTTCTGCTCTATAGTACCCGAATAGTACCGGATTTCCATGCTGCGTTACCATGACGTTCGCCCGCGTGCTCGTCGGTGGGCAGTTGCCGCCGTTCGTTGCCATGGCGCGGCACGAGTGGTAGAGTCGCGTCGCTGCGCATCGGTCCATCCCGCGAGGGAATCCCATGGCTCTCTTCGACGGCAGGACGGCGGTCATCACGGGTGGCAGCTCCGGCATCGGCAAGGCGTTCGCCGAGTTCCTCGCGGACGAGGGAGCCCACGTCGCCCTCGTGGCTCGCAACGCCGAACGGCTCGCTGTCGTCGCCGATGCGCTCCGCAAACGGCACGGGGGCGCGTGGCGCGTCGTGGCGATCTCCGCCGACGTGCGCGATCCGGGGTCTGTCGAGCGGATGGCGCGCCAAGTGAGGGAAACGCTTGGATCGGTCGATATCGTCATCAATAGCGCGGGACTGGGAATCTGGAAGACCGTCGCCGACATGACGCCCGACGAGTGGGGCGAGGTGCTAGACACCTCGCTCACCGGCACGTTCCTGGTGACGCGCGCGTTCATCGGCGAGATGGTCGAGCGGGGGAGTGGGCACGTCATCAACCTGTCGTCCGTGGCGGGGAAGCTGGGGTTCGCGACGGGTTCCGCCTACTGCGCGGCGAAGTGGGGCGTGCTGGGGTTCACGCGGGCGTTGGCAGCGGAGGTGCGGCCGCACGGCGTGCGCGTCGACGCGCTCTGTCCGGGAACGACGGACACGCCGTTCAAGAACAGTCCGGCAGCTTCGGCGGTCCGACTCGACGTCGCCGACGTCATCGCGGCGGCGCGCTATGTCATGACGCTCCCGCGCCAGGTGCGCGTGGATGATGTCGTCATCTATCCGCAGTAGCTGCGTCGCGTGAGGAGGAATCGGTGAGGCCGTTTGTCGAATCGAGCGATGTGTTGTCGGATTCCGACGGGCTCCGCGAACGGGCGGAGCGCGATGGGTACCTCTTCTTCCGAGGCTTGGTCGATCCGAACGACGTGCGAGCCGTCCGCCAGGGGTTCGTCGATATCATCGCGCGGCATGGCTGGCTGGATGCAGGAACGGAACCGGACGAGCTCATCTCGACGCAGCCCGCGCGGATCGAGGGGATGGAGGAGTTTGGTCCCGTCTTGCTCGCGTTCCAGTCGATGGAGTCGTTCCACGCGCTGGCGCATTCGCCGGGAATCGTTGACGCGCTGGGGCTCCTCTTCGGGGAATCGGTGCTCGTCCATCCGCGCAACATCGGCAGAATCATGTTCCCCACGACGCCCACGACGCCGCCCCATCAGGACTACGTGCACATCCAGGGAACGCCCGATGTCTGGACGGCGTGGGTTCCGCTGGGCGCGGTTCCCGTGGAGCTCGGCGGACTCGCGGTTCTCGCCGGGACGCACCGCGAGGGCGTCTATCCGGTTCAACGCATGACGGGCGCGGGGGGCATCGGCGTCGTCACGGACGCGCTGGAAGCCGAGCACGAATGGGTCACGGACGACTTCGAGACGGGCGACGTGCTCCTGTTCCACAGCCAAACGATCCATCGGAGCCTCCCGAACACGACGGGGAACCGGATGCGCCTGTCGGTGGACTACCGGTATCAGGGTGTGTCGCAGCCGGTGACGGAGGGCTCGCTGCTGCCTCACTTCAACCGGTTCGGATGGGATACGGTCTACCAGGGTTGGACATCGACGCAGTACCAGTACTACTGGCGCGAGATGCCGCTGAACGTCGTTCCGTTCGAGCGAGGAGCTGTCCGGCTGCGAGAGGAGGGGGCGAAGGAGCCGGTTCGCCCAGGTTATTGACTCCGACCACAAATTCGGAGTCCAGACGAATCAGGTGCGCGGGAGCCGCGACGCTGATACAATGTGTCTATCCGCGACTCCATGCGTTCGACAGCAGAGAGCGATGCCGCGAGTACGTCACGCCATGGGAGGGAGCATGATGCGACGACTGCTGATGTGGGTGTGTGTCGGGGTGTCGCTGGTCGCGACACACGCGTTCGGGTTGACATGGGACTTCGAGAACCCGGACCAGTTCAAGGTGTGGAAGTCGGTCAACGGCGACTGGAGCATCAAAGAAGGCGCGATGGTCGACAAGGACAACAGGCAGCCCGCCCAACGGATCCTTGTCGGCGAAGCGAGCTGGACGGACTACACGATCGAGGCGAAGCTCCGCGTCGACGACGGGAACTGGGCGGGGATCGTCTTCCGCGCCAAGAGCGACTTCGAGTACTACGTCGCCTACCTGAACGTGCCGGACAACAAGTCGGAGCTGTGGCGGCACAACCCGGGGGCCCACGACGCCCGGAACGCGATCAACAGCAACTTCGCCGCGAAGGATACCAAGGTCGAACGCGGCAAGTGGATGGACGTCAAGATCGAGATCGCGGGCGACCTGTTCAAGTATACGCTGAACGGCAAGCCGCAGTGGGAAGCCACCGACGGCAACTACAAGGCGGGCAAGGTCGGCGTGTGGACGTGGCAGACGTCGGCGAGCTTCGATGACTTCTCGGTGAACGGGAAGGGCATTCCAGTCGGTCTCGCCGTCGCGCCCCAGGGCAAAGCGGCGTCAGTGTGGGGCGTTCTGAAGTCCCGGTGAGGATCATCGGGCGCTCGCGGCGTCGGTTCCATGGCGTCGCGTGGTCGGGTAAGGGGTGCGCAACGCACGAGGGGAGAAGGCGATGCGTCGGTTGATCGCGATTGCAGGTGCGCTGCTGTTGATCGGGTCGGGTTCGGCGTTCGGGCTGACGTGGGACTTCGAAACGGCTGCCCAGGGAGCCCAGTGGGCGTCGCCGCAGGGCAAGTGGGGCGTCGCGGGCGGCGTTCTCGCGGTGACCAGCAAGGACCTTCCGGCTCAGCGCAGCTTCGCTGGCGATGCGAGCTGGAAGGACTACACGATCGAGACGAAGCTCCGAGTCGACGACGGGAACTGGGCGGGAGTCATCTTCCGCGCCAAGAGCGACTTCGAGTACTACGTCGCGTACGTGAACGTCCCCGACAACAAGACGGAGCTGTGGCGCCACAAGGCGGACAAGCACGACTCCCGCGATGCGGTCAACAGCAACAATGCCGCCAAGGACACCAAGGTGGAACGCGGCGCCTGGATGGACGTCAAGATCGACGTCAAGGGCGACACCTTCACCTTTGTCCTCAACGGCAAGGACCAGTGGACGCACAAGGACGCCCTCTACACCGCCGGCAAGGTCGGCGCGTTCACATGGCAGACGACGGCGTCCTGGGACAACTTCAAGGTGACGGGCCCCGGCATCGATTCGACGACGCCGGTGGAACCCAAGAGCAAGCTCGCCGCGACGTGGGGTCTGCTCAAGACCGAGTAGCGCGCGATGTCTCGCACAACTGGCGCGGGAGGGCGGAAGCCTTCTCGCGCTTTCCGTGCCCGCCGCTAGTGGTCTGTCATGGTGGTTATCACGACAACCTCGATGGGCTTTCGCGCAGGGCTTTCGGAATCGTCATTCCCGCGAAAGCGGGAATCCAGAGACTCTAGGCTCCCGCTTTCGCGGGAGCGACGGTCGTGAGAGCAGGCGCGGAGTTTGGTTTGACAGCCCGCAGGCGCTGCCTTAGAATTGGGGCGATGCGGCGCTCAGGTCGCCAGGGACGTAACGCAAGGGGCCATAGCTCAGCGGTCAGAGCCACCGGCTCATAACCGGCAGGTCCCAGGTTCAAATCCTGGTGGCCCCACCAATCCGCAAGTGCCGATGGGGCGTTAACTCAGTGGTAGAGTGCTATCCTCACACGGTAGAAGTCGTTGGTTCAAGTCCAACACGCCCCACCATCCCGCCGATCATATCGAGGAACCGTGACGAGCCGGCGCGATGAGGCTCGCCGACCTCACGTGGCATGAGCTGAGAGCCGTCGCGCGCGAGGCGGTCGTCGTCATCCCGCTGGGCAGCCTCGAACAGCACAGCACCCATCTCCCCTTCGCCACGGACAGCCACATCTTGAACGCCCTGCTCGACCGCCTGGAGGCGGAGCTCGAGCGCGATGTGCTGATTCTGCCGCCGCTCTGGATCGCCTACTCGGCGCGCCATCTACCCATCAAGGGAACCGTCAGCGTCCCGTTCGACGCGTACGTGGACGTCGTGACCGGCATTGTGTCGAGCCTCGCCGGGGCGGGGTTCGGGCGGATCCTCCTGCTAAACGGCCAGAGCGACAACGATGCCGCACTCGGGGCAATCCTTCGGAAAGCGCGCGAGTGCCACGCCGGGCTCGCCGTCGTTGCCGTCTCCTACTGGGCGCTGGCAGATCGACCATCGACGTCTGAGCTCGCCTGGCCCGGACACGCGGGAGACCTCGAAACCTCCCTCCTCCTCCATCTCCGACCCGAAGCCGTCCGTCGTGGCGAAATCGCCCGCGATGAGATGGCGTCCTCTTCTCCCCACGCCGCCGACGTGGTTCAATACGTCCGCATCGACCAGTGCTCGCATCACGGCGGGGTCGGAGACCCCGAGTTCGCCGATGCCGACAAGGGCGAACGCCTCTTCGAAGGAATCGCGAGCCGGTTGGTCGCGCTCATCCGCGACTACCGCGACGGCATCCTGACGCGCTAGCGTCGCCTGGTGGACGCGCCGCCATCGTCGAGAAGGGGAATCACCGTGGTTCGAGACGCCCTCGCGCCGCACGAGGCGCAGAGCGGACACGTTACGCGGCGCGAGATCGACTTTGCGCGCCGTTGGGCGGAACGCGCCTTCGCGGGCTCGTCGGACGACTGGCTCGACGGCTGGGCGCACGTTGGGCTGCCCTTTTCGTTCCGCATCGGCGACGCCGACTCCGACGCTCTCCTGACATCCTGGGAACGCCACTGCCTGCCGGACTCGAACGGCTCCCGGTCGGCGACCCGCTGGCGCGATCCAGCTTCCGGGATGACCGTCCTGTGGGAGACGCGCCGCTACGCCGATTTCCCAGCCGTCGAGTGGCTCCTCTCCTTCGAGAACGCTGGTGAGAGCGAGTCTCCGACGCTCTCCGACGTGAACGCGCTACGCCTCCGACTCAACAGCGCGGGAACCCCCTACATCGTCGGCGGAGCCAACGGCGGACGCAGCTTCGCCGACGACATGATCCCCTTCGCCCGCCGGCTTCCCGGCGTGGACGGCAGCCGCGTCCTCGACCTGGGCGGCGACCATCCGTCCAGCAACCGCCATCTGCCCTTCTTCAACATCTCGACGCCGGAGCATCGCGGCGTCTTCGTGGGGGCCGGCTGGTCGGGTCACTGGGCGGCGCGTCTCGCCGTCGAAGGAAGCGCGTTGACGACGACCGCCGGGCTTCTGAACGCCCGGTACACGCTCCGTCCCGGTGAGCGCGTTCGAACGGCGCGGGTGCTGCTCCTCTGGTGGGAGGGCGAACCGCTCCACGCCCACAACGTCTGGCGGCGATTGCTCCACGAGCACGTGGTTCCCAAGCCCGGCGGCGAGCTCATGGAACCGCCCGTGTCGGTCAACGTCTGTTTCACGCACCACGGTCACGGCGGGTTCCTGCACCAGGCGACGGAATCGACCGTCTCGACACTCGTCGAGCCCTTCGCCGATCTGGGCGCGGAGCTCTTTATCATCGACGCGGGATGGTACGACGGCGAACCCTGGCATGAATGGCTCGGGAACTGGCGCTACTCGCGGTCGAAGTATCCGCGCGGGTTCCGACCCATCGCCGATTCGCTGCGCGACCGCGATGTGACGTTCGGGCTCTGGTTCGCGCCGGAGAACGTCAGCAAGGACGCGCCGGTTCTCGCCGAACACCCGGAGTGGGTACGCCAGCATCAGCCGGGTCAAGGCGGAACGTTTCGGATGGAGCTGCCGGAGGCGCGCGCGTGGTTCCTCGGCGAGGTCGAGGCGCTCATCCGGGACGAAGGGATGGCGTGCTACCGTCAGGACGGCTCCGGCTGGTACGACGCGGAGCCTGAGAACCGACGCGGCATGTCCGAGACGGAGCACCTGACCGGCATCTACGCGATGTGGGACGCCCTTCTGGAGCGGCATCCAGAGCTCGTCATGGAGGGTTGCTCCGGCGGCGGCAGGCGGATCGACCTCGAAACCGCCCGTCGGTTCCGCTGGCACCAGAAGTCCGACCGCTGGTACGACTCCGAGAGCGACCAGTGCAGCCTCTACGGCGCGAACCTCTTCCTCCCCGGCGGGACCATCAACATCCCGACGGAGCGCACGGATGATTACGGCGCGTGGTCGAGCTTCGCCGGGCAGTTTTGCCTTGGGTGGCATCCGCTGGACGCCGACTTCCCGTGGGAGCAAGCCCGCCGGCAGATCGAGCTCTACAAGCGGCTGCGCCCGCGACTGCGCGGCGACTTCTACCCGCTGACTCCTTGCGCGCTGGACGCGCCGTATCTCGGGTTCCAGTTCCACCGCACAGACACGGGCGAGGGCTTCGCGCTGGTGTTCCGCCGCCGCGTCGAGGTCGCCTATCCGGTTCCCGAGACGTTCCGCGCGGCGCTCAGAGGCTTGGAGTCGGACGCAACGTATGCCGTGCGGCTGGAATCCGACGCCTCGGAGTCCGTCGCCACAGGGTCGGAGCTCGGCGACGGGATCGAGCTCCGGCTCGCGTCGGTTCCCTCGGCAGAGCTCATCGTTTACGAACCCGCGTAGGTGACATCGGCGACAACCATGCACGCTCTCGCCCATAGACTTCCCGAGTTCCCGGAGGACTGGCTCCGACGGGTCTGGGCAACGCCCGATCTGCTGCGGAGACCCCTGCGAACCGTCGATGGGCGATCCGTCCGCGTCCTGAGCCAAGGAGCCCCGAACCCCGGCGACGGTCCCGACTTCCTCGACGCAACGGTCGAGATCGGCGATCAGCCGCAGCGGGGACACGTCGAGTTTCACCGTCGCACGCGCGACTGGTACGCCCACGGACACCATCGGGATGCCCGGTACGACGGCGTCGTCCTCCACGTCGTCCTAGCGCACGGTGAACGGCAATCGGGGGTGCGACGGCGCGATGGAGCGCGCGTGCCGACGATCGAGCTGCGCGGGCTACTGGCGCTGCCGATGGATCGTCTGGCTCCGGCGCTTTCGGAACCGATCCGCGACGCCCTCTGTCCCCTCGATCCGAGCCGCGATCCGATGAGCGCGAGGGTCGACCGGCTCCTCGATATGGCTGTCGCGCGGTTCCTGCGGAAGGCGGAGCGGTTCGGACAGCGGGCGGAGGTCGTCGGCGAGGACGCGGTGTTCTACGAAGGACTGGCGGATGCGCTGGGATACAGCCGGAACCGGGAGCCCTTCGCCCTGCTGGTACAGCGCGTGCCGCTCGACGCGCTTCTCGGTAGCGATCCGTTCGACGCCGAAGCGTGCTTGCTCGGAGCGGCGGGATTGCTGCCGTCCCAGCGAGGCATCGTCGATGATGACCGTTACGTCACCGATCTCGAAGCACGGTGGAACCGAGTCGCGGGTCGCATCGCCCATCCGATGCGCGAGTCAGACTGGCACGTGTCGCCGGTCCGTCGGGGGAACCTTCCGGCGAGGCGCGTCGTCGCGCTGGGGCGCATCACGCAGGCGATGGGCGGCGGATTCGTCGACGAGCTCGTGCGATTGGGCGAGTCGGCATCTTGGCGTGCGCTTAGCCGGGCGTTCCGCGCGGCGGACGACGACTATTGGGCGTCTCACGACGACTTCGGATCGCCGTCGCGGCGGCGTCTTCGTCATCTCGTCGGCGACGCTCGGGCTCGAGACATCGTCGTCAACGTGGGGCTGCCGGCGCTGGTCGCGCGGGCTGGCGTCCAGCGGAACGCCGATCTGCGCGACCGAGCGCTCGCGCTGTACGGAGCGCACCCGTCGCTGATGTCGAACGCGAAGGTGGATTGGGTGCGCCGCCACGTCCTCGATGCAGAGGCGAACACCCGCCTCTCCGGAGCGGCGGCACAGCAGGGAATGCTGGAGCTCTACGACACGCACTGCGAACCGCGTCGATGCGCGGCGTGTCCGCTGGCGGTCCGCCTAGCGTTTTGACGCCGTTTCGCTCTTTCCTTCCGCGGGCGGATCGGGAGGCGGCTCGGGCTTGCGGGCTTCGCCCATGCGCCGCAGAGCTTGGAGCATCCGACCGTTCTTCCGAGGCGACTCGCTCTCCCAGAGAACGTACTGAACCCGCTGACGCGGCGTGAGCTGTCCGAGGATCTGCTCGCGCAAGGCGGCGTGCTGCTTCCAGAAAGCGTCTTCGGTCTCTTGGTTCTTGCGAAGCACGTCGGTCAGCTTGGCGTCGTTGGTGGCGGTCGACGCGCCTTCGGTCGTCGTGAGGACGTCGGAAAACGCCTTCATGCGATCCGGACGCGCTTGCCAGAAGCGCTCACGCATCTGCTTTATCTGCCGGAACTTGGGCAGAATCGCGACGAGTTGCGCCTCGGAGAGTTGGACGGCGTCGCTCATCGTCCACAGCTCCACGACGTTGACGATATCGCGCATCTCCTTCTCGTCGAGGCGCGGCATCTCTCCGTCAGGCGGCGCGGGTCGCTCTGCGCGTTCCGTCTCTGACGCGGCGCGTTCGATCTTGCCCTTGTCGGCAGACGCGTGCCGTCCGTTGCGATCGACGAACGCGGCGGACGCCGCGACCGCGATGAGGAGCACGGCAAAGGCTGCCAGGATGAATCGGGTTCGCGTGTTTGTCATCGGACCTCCTCCGAGGTCTACGGGCGGAGCCTACGGGCGGCTCGCCACGAGATAGGATGCCTCTTCACCGTAGAGCCCGGTCGGCGGAAGCGATATCTCCATGATTCGGCGGAACGTCTCAGCCGAGTCCGTTGCGGGTGCGGCGGCGACTGTCGGCGCGGCATCCTGAACAGCAGGAAGCGGCTCAACGGCTTCGTCGACGGCCTGCGGTTCCGTGGGAGCCGCGACGGCGATCGAGCGATCCAGGTCGAGCGCCGCAAGCTTCGCCGCTAGCTTGGCTGGAACCCACGCTTCGCCGATGGCGTCGATCGGCGAGCTCGCCGTCGCGCTCACGGCTGGAGTTGGCGCGGCGATTTCTGCGGTTGGGAGCAGCTCGTTCGCGGCGGACCACGACCGACCGATTCCGATGCCCCATGACAACAGCAGCGCCGCCGCAGCGACCTCGATGCCGCCGAACCCGAGCAGCAGCCACTGAGCCCTCGTCGGTCGCCTGGAGCGTCCGAAGGCGTAGTCGCGCTCGATGCGCTCGTGAAGTCGGGGGATGACTCGGGCTCGAGCGAACTCAGAGGGATATTCGACGACCGGCACGCTGACGACGCGCGTCAGGCGCTCATAGACCGCCAGCTCGCGCCGGAGCGGCTCGGACGCTCGCAGTCGCGCTTCGAGTCGCCGCCGTGCGCGATCCCGCAACGTGCCCTCGAGGTACGCCGGAATCTGGCGTCGGTAGTATCGGTCGAGTAGGGTCATGGTTCCGCGCCGCCGTCCTGCGTCGCTCGCGCTGTAAACGCGGGCGCCGCGTTCGAAGCTCGGTTTTCCGGGTCCCGACGCATGACGTTCGCCTCCTCATCCACATACGGAGCGAGCAATCGGCGCATCGTGCGCGTTGCGTGGAACAAATGCGCCTTGATGGTCCCGAGGCCGCGCCCCAAGATCGTCGCGATCTCCTGGAGGGCGAGTTCCTCGTAGTGCCTCAGAATGAAGACCTGACGCTGCTTCTCCGGCAGTTGATCGACCGCCTGACGGATCCGAGCGTCGAGCTCGGTTCCCAATGCCCGTCGATCCGGCGGACGTTCCCTCGCGATGAACAGGGTCGTATCCGCCTGATGGATGATCTCGTCGGTCAGTTCGACGTCTTGATATCGGCTCCTGCGCCGCCGGAAGTCGATGCAAGCGTTCGTCGCGATCCTATAGACCCACGTGAAGAAGCTCGCGTCGCCTTTGAAGTTCGGCAGCGACCTGAACACACGGAGGAACACCTCCTGCGTGATGTCGTAGGCGTCCTCCACGTCGTGGACGAAGTAGTACGCAAGCTCGTAGATCCGGGTGTAGTGGCGCTCGACAAGAACGTCGAACGCGCCATGGTCTCCGGACTGGAACTGCTCGACGAGGAACTGGTCCGTGTCCTTCACGGTCGCTCCAGTCGTAGCGCTGCGTAGTAACCGCCCGTTCGCCGCTATAGACGTGCCCACCCGCAAGATGTTTACGGAATGCACCGAGAGGCATCTCGGCGGGTTCGACGGCGCTTCGTCGCGTGACCGCTGGGAAAGACGGCTCACCGTACCGTATAATCGCCCGGATGACGCCAGCGATCCCAATCAGTCTACCACAGAGAGCGATGCGGAGAGGAATATGGCGCGCGACGAGACGCCCCGCACGGTCGTCCGGACCCAGCCCGACCGCGAGCAGACCGAAGCCGAGTTCTATGCGGTAGCGGAGCGGCTTCTGCCGCAACTGACCGATGCCGAGTGGAAAACGCTGTGCGAGCGGCTCGCCCAGATGCGGAACCGACTGCGCGAGTACGAGTTCGACCAGCGTATCGGCTACTTCGTCTGACCCATCCGTTCCCGCGACCCGGAAGGCGCTCGACGATGCGACAGCGGCGATCCCATTGCGTTTGGCGATGTCTTTTCGCGATTCTCCTGTTCTTGCCGCTGTCGATCTCCGCCGTGGCATCCCAGCGGGCGTTCTACCGCATCCCCAGCGCCGACGATGCCGCGCTGACGAGGCTCCCGACCGGTTCGCGAGTGCGCCATCGATCCGACGGATGGGCGCTCGTCGAGATTCCGGCAGAGGCGCACGCCCGCCTTCCCTACCGCAGCGAGTTCGTCGCGCTCGTCCGGGCTGACCGCGACTATTACTGGGTCGGCGGCTTGCGGGGAGCCCCGTCGGGCGTCGAAGTCCTCCTGACATCGGGTGATTACGCGCTGGTTTCGACGCCTATCGGCGAGGAGTGGCGGCTCGATGGCGCGACGGCTCCGCACGCGCATGTCGTCTTGGAACCCATGGTGCGAGCCGTCGGCTCCGCAGTCGGGCGGGCTCCGGCGGCTGTCCCGACGCTCGGACGCGAAGCCCTGCTGGATGACGTCGCCGGCTCGTTCGACGCGGATCGCTGGTTCCGCCACATCGAAACGCTGGCGGACAACGACGGCACGCACAGCCGCTATTCGCGCCGCGTTCGGCAGGCGACGCATCACAACGGGCATCCGCCGCCGGACGATGCCGCCGACCGCGCCGCCGACTGGATCGCCGATCAACTCCGCTCCTACGGCTACGCGGTCGAAGACGATCCGTTCCGCCATCTCCTCTATGCCACCGACGGCGATCTGCTGGCGGAGTACCGGATGCGCAACGTCGTCGCGACGAAGCCGGGAACCGGGTTCCATCGGAACCGCACGCTCGTCCTGACGGCGCATTATGACTCGAAGGCGACGAACACGGAGGGCTGGGAGGATCAGTGGCGCGACCGTCCCGCTCCCGGTGCGAACGACAACGCGACGGGCGTCGCGACGCTGCTGGAGGCGGCGCGGGTCTTCGCCGACAAGCCCTTCGACTACTCGATCCGGTTCGCCTTCTTCTCCGGCGAAGAGCTCGGCTTGTTCGGCAGCCGGCACTACGCGAAGGCTGCCCGCGATCGCAACGACGACCTGCTGGGCGTGCTGAACGTCGATATGCTCGGCTACGACGCCGACGGGGTCTACGACCTGCATGTGATCGGCGACCGCAACTCCGAGTGGATGCTGCACGCGGTCGAAGCGCTCTCGCGTCGCTACGGGAATCGTCTGGATGTCCAGCCGGAGCGCGACCCCGACTGGGTCTTCAGCGACCATGCGCCGTTTTGGGCGCAGGGATACAGCGGCATCTCGTTTGCCGAAGAGACGGACTTCGAGAGCTCCGAGTTCTACCCGCAGTACCACTCCGAGGACGATCTGCCGGTTCACGTGACACGAGCCTACGGGGTAGAGGCGGCGCGGTTCGTTCTGGTCGTGGCGGCGGAAATCGGAGGCGTTCTCGTGCCGGAGGGCCCGCCGTCGGGGGGCGACGGGGTTCAGGTGTTCGGCGCGTCGGCGTTCCCGAATCCGTATGTCGTCGGGGGGAGCCGTCCGTTGCGAATCCAGTACCAGCTCAACCGTCCGGCGGATGTCCGCGTTGAAGTCTACGATGTGCGCGGCGCGAGGCTGCTCACGCAGGAGTATGCGGCGGACAGCCCATTTGGGCGTTCTGGGCTGAACGCCCCCATCATCTGGGATGGACGAGACGCGCAGGGAGAACCCGTGCCGACGGGGCTCTACTTCGTGCGAATACGTGCGAGCGACGAGTCGGGAAGCGCGCTCGACCGGGCTCTGAGGCTCCACGTGGTCCCCAGCGAAGCCTATCTGTCGAAGCCCAAGAGTCGAATCTCTCCGAATCCCTGACGAACAGGTGCGATCCCGTGCGCCATCATCGGATCGACACGTTTCGACTCGCCGCGACGGTCGGGCTCCTAGCCGCGCTGATGGCGGGCTCCGCGTACGCCGCACCGCCGCATCCGAGGCTGTGGGAGTCGTCCGACTCGGCTCGGAAGGCGTACGAAGCCTTCGGCGCCGACCCCGTGCGGGCGAGCGCGCAACTCCAACCCGACGGACGCGAGTTCGCCCTCGTTTTGCGCGTCGATTTCTCGGACACGCCGGGCGTGAGGTCGCGCGCCCAGCTCGACGGCTATCTGTTTGGCGAGGGGGTCTCGCTGGCGTCCTACTTCGCCGAGGTCTCCTACGGGAAGATGACCGTGTCGGGCGGGCCCGGCGGCGGGAGCTACCCGCGCCGCGACGCCTGGTATCGCATGCCGAAGATGATGGGGTACTACGGTGAGGGGCGGATCTTCGTCGAGCGTTATCAGGAGCTCGTGAAACACGCCTGCGACGCCGCCGACGCCGATGTGGACTTCC
>VGLH01000056.1 GCA_016866785.1 Candidatus Poribacteria bacterium | reverse complement strand
CGCGCCGATCCCAAGCGTCCCAGGGGAGACCATTCCCAAGCTGCACGCGAGCAACGCGACGCCAGCGCCGTAGGCATCGCGTGCGATCCAGAACAGGAGCAACAGGGCAGCGCCAGTGGCGAGCGCCGGCATGAGCCACGGGACACCCGCCACAGCGAACGGCGTCAGCGCGAAGGCGTTCCCGAAGGGGTACTTCGAGTACCACTTGCCGTCGACGATGTTGATGTGAGGCGAGGGCGAGAAACCGAAGTCCGGGGGCGGCTCCGCCCAGAGCCTGCCCTGAGCGAACAGCTTCGCTTGGAACAGGTAGGAGGCAGTGTCCGGCTCGAAGTACGATCCGCCGAAGTAGACGAAGCTGAGTACCGCGCAGACAATCGTCCCGACGGCGGCGATACCGACGGCGATCTTCGTCGACCGATCCACTCGCAGGCTCCGACGGTGGCGTCAGGCTTCCCGACCGCGCGCTTCCCGAGCGCGGCTGAGCGACGGCAGCAGGTAGTCTCGCGCGACCACTTCCCAGCTCATCCGACGCGCGATCTCGTACCCGCTCTGTGCCAGCGCTTCGCTCTCGGCTTCGGAGCGCGGTAACCGATCCATGAGCTCTCGCGCCAGGCGCGCCGATTCCGCTCGCTCGATGCTGTCGCGCTCCGCCCAGCCGATCTGTGCCAGACCGGAGATGCCCGTCCAGCCGCCGTCGAGCCGCGTGAAGTCGGCGACCAGCACATTCGGCACGTCGGCGTCGCCACTCGCATGGCGGACGAACCCGAGGTTCCCGCAGACATTGGTCTGCACGCAAATCGCGCCGAAGCTCAGCGGTTCCACCTGAGCGATGCCGAACGGCTCGTAAATGGACATTCCGAACTCGACGTCGCTTCCCTGTCGGATGTCCATGAACTCCATGTTCTCAGGCATCCGCATCCCGCAGCGCTCTCGCGACCAGCCGAACTGGTTCACGAACACGACCTTTACAGCCCTCGTCCGGCGGTTGAGCGCCTCGACGGCGCGGTAGAAACCCCCTTCGTTGCCGGTCAAGTCGGGATAGCCGTCGCGGTGAACGATGGGCCAACCGTACTCTGCCTCCATCCGGTGGACTTGTTCGCCGGGCCGCCCCATGCCGATCTCGGTGGACAGAAGGAACAGAACGGCTGACCGACCGGCCTCGGCGAGCAGCGGATCGAGATGCTCCAGCACGCGCAGATCGCGCCAAAGAGCTTTGCTCTGGACAAAGCGCGTCACATGCGTGAAGACGTAGTCCGGCACGTAGCCCAGCAGGTTCCCGCAATACCGCGCGAGGCGGGAATGGGAGTCCTTCCTGACGGCCGGGTCGATGTCGTACGCAGGTATCCCGTTGTACACCAGCTCGATGTTCGCGCTGCGGAACGCGGTTCCCAGGAACCGGAACTCTTCCACGATCCAGTCCCCGACGGCGAGGATCGCGTCGCAGTGCCACGCCCGCGTGATCAAGGCGTGGCGGTACGAGAACGACTGGTCTCCCAGCACGTCGTCGATGGAGCGCCCTTCGGCGAGACAGGCGCGCAGCAGGTTGTAGAAGCGTGTATCGTGACCCGCGTGGTTCTCGACGTGCGGGCGGATGGTCGCCACCTCATGCGCGTAGAACGCGGTGTAGACATTCGGCTCGCCCTCCATCACCGCCTTGAGGATCGTCGGCATTCCCATGTACTCATGGGCGAGAAAGCCCACCGTGTGCGGTTCCGACGAGTCGTCCTGACCCAAGCTGCGCAGGAATGCTATCGCGGCTTCGTACGCAGGCTCGGAGATGCGCATCCAGTGCTCGAAGTCCGAGTACGCTTCATACTGGGCGGAGGCGATCCCGAACCGCTGGTACAGAGTCGCCTTGAAGTACGTCAGGCGACCTGGGTCGATGGATGATGCCTCGATGAGGAGAACGTCGACGTCATTGCTCGTGCCGGCTTCGCGGTCCTCGAACCGACGGGTCCCGTAAGTGATCCAGACCTTGTGGCGTTCCTCGATGGGTCGGAAGACATCCCGCCACCGACCCGTATCGATGCCATCGCACACCGAGTAGAGGACACGCCCGCCTGTTCCGAGCCGTTCGGAGGGTGAGGTTCCCAGGCTCCACGTCCCGACCAGAATGGACCTGCCGATCTCGCGCACGTACGACGGAGCCGTTAACAGTCCATGGAGGACGGTGCCGATTCCGCCAATCTTGTGGGTCGCTTCGTGCGTGACATGGACCAAAGCCTGCATCAGGCGATCGTTCCTCCGCGATAGGTTCATTTGGGATAGAGACCGCGCCACAGGTATTGCATGCCTCCGACGTTGACAATCGAGATGACGCGCCGTGGACCGTAGAACACAGGAACCATGGCGTTCTCGACCGTGAGCTCCGCGTCGGGCTCGCGGGGCTCGCCCCGTGCGATCGAGGCTGCCACGCTCAGAGCCAGCGCTCCACGCTCCTCGGGCATCAGGTCCACTTCGTAGTCGTGGGAACCGTCGATCACAAGCCGGCAGGCTTCCTCCCCGGCTCCGACGCCAGCAGAGACCAGGAAGCCGGCGACGCCGCGCGTCCGAGCGGCGAGAATCGCGCCGGGCATGGCGTCCGGGCTCGCGACAAGTAGCATCTGCACGTTGCTGGCGTAGTCGTTCAGCAGACTGCTGACGCGCTCGAAGGCTTCAGTGGCATCTGCCGCGGGCCCGCGTCCGACCACGTTCGCCTCGTACAGCGTATCGAGGACCCTGTAGAACCCGGTCGTCACGTCTCTGCCCGCGTCCGTCGCGGCTCCCTCGATGACGATCGTGTTGACTCTGCCCTCGACGTTCGCGCGACGGAGACTGATGATCTGCTCGACCGCGGCGCTTGCGGCATCCTCACCGGCAGCGACATAGTCCGCCGTCACGAACGCATCGATCCGAATGCCAGGATGGAGCACATCGACTCCGACGATTGGCACGCTGGCATCGCGCGCCAGCCGGATCACTTCCCATGCGCGTCTCACGTTGGCGGGACGATACACAAGCGCGGCGACCTTGCGCCGGTCGATGAGGTCCGAGGCTCCGATGGTCTCCTCGTCTCCCGGCTTGATCCGAGCGTCGGGATCGGGCTCGAACCAGACCAGCGAGACCCCGACCTCGGCGGCTTCGCGCTCCATGCCGCGCCGCATCGCCTCGGTCAATGGCGTCGCGATGCCGGTCGCCAGAACGCCAACGCGAACACCGGTGTCGTGTTCGCCGGTTCGGCAACTCGAGGCTGCGGCGAGAGCGAGCACGGCTAGGACGACCCGCACGAACCCCATGGCCGCTCCAGCGCTATGTGCGTCCTTTTGGGAGCCACAGGACGATTGTAGAGCCCGAGCGGAGCCCTGTCACGGACGCTGACTGTCCTCGCGCTCTTGGGTCTATGGGCTGGCTCGCGTCTCACTTGACGAAACGCCGTCGGACGGGGTATCGTGTCATCCAATCGTACTTACCGTGTCAATCGAGCCCAGACTGAGGAGGATCCAGCGGGCCCATCGCCACACCGGGCCCGTCTGGCAGGGGCAGAACGCGCATCGACGCACACGCCGGACGTCGACAACCGCCTGGATGGCGGCGCCGATGTTGTGGGCAGGCGGCGGTGGCTTCACCCGTACGCTCGTACGACGCACAGCACTCCACATGGGATGACATCGGAAGGGATCGGTATGCACGCTGCTCTCCGTCGTGCGTCGTCCAGGTCGCACGTGCGTGTGGCGGGGCTCTCGTTGAGTCTCATCCTTTGCCTGGGCGTGCTCGCCGCCGCCGCTCAGACGACAGACGAAGCGACCGCGCCGGTCGTCGAGACAGCCACGGCGGCCGCAGACTCCGGCGACACGGCTTGGATGCTCGTATCGTCCGGGCTCGTTCTGCTGATGGTTCCCGGCCTGGCGCTCTTCTACGGAGGCATGGTACGGAGGAAGAACGTCCTCAGCTCGATGATGCACTCGTTCATCGCCCTGGGCGTCGTGGGCATTCAGTGGGTCGTGGTCGGCTACTCAATCGCCTTCGGGGATTCCATCGGTGGCTGGGTCGGCAATCCCATGAGCAAGTTCCTCATGCTGAGCGTCAGGCCAGACTCGCTGTGGGGCACCGTCCCCGAATCCACATTCGCGATGTTCCAGGGCATGTTCGCCATCATCACGCCCGCTCTGATCAGCGGCGCGATTGCAGAGCGCGTGCGGTTCCGTGCGTACGTGTTGTTCATCTTGCTCTGGAGCACGCTCGTCTACGACCCACTGGCTCATTGGGTGTGGAACCCGGACGGATGGCTCCTGAAGCTCGGAGCGCTCGACTTCGCCGGTGGAACGGTCGTCCACCTATCGTCCGGCATTTCCGCCCTCGTCATGGCGAAGATGCTCGGATCGCGACGCGGTTACCCCAGCGGCGACATGCTCCCGCACAACCTGACGATGACGCTCTTGGGGGCTGGACTCCTCTGGTTCGGATGGTTCGGGTTCAACGCCGGCAGCGCAGTCGCATCCAACTCGACGGCAGCGGTCGCCTTCGCGGCGACCCACATCGCGGCGGCGTCCGGGATTCTCGGATGGCTCGCCGTCGAGAAGCTCCATCGCGGACATCCGTCGGCGCTGGGCGCAGCGTCCGGGCTGGTGGCGGGACTAGTGGGCGTCACTCCGGCGGCGGGCTTCGTCGCGCCGTGGGCGGCGATCGTCATCGGGTTGACGGTCGGGGCTCTCTGCTACGGAGCCGTCGTTATGAAGGGGCGTTTCGGCTACGACGATTCACTGGACGCCTTCGGCGTCCACGGCGTTGGAGGAACTTGGGGCGCTCTCATGACCGGCGTCGTCGCAACGATTGGGGCTTCGGGTCTGGTCCTCGGAAACGCGGGTCAGTTGGCGGATCAGTTCGTCGCCGTCGTTGCCGCCGGAGCCTACGCCGTGATCGTCACCTGGATCTTGTTCAAGATCATCGACGCAGTGGTAGGGTTCCGTATCGACCCGGAATCCGAGCAGATCGGTCTCGATCAGGTCGAGCACGGCGAAGTGGGCTACAACATGTAGCCAGCGCACGAGTACGTGGAGAGAGGGCATGGAGAAAGGGCATGGCACGCCATGCCCTCTCTCATTCCCGGTGTTCGACCCGGCGCTACTTGACCGTTATATCGACCTTGGCGCTCAGGCTCTTGTAGGTCGCGGTGATCGTGACCTTGCCGGGCTTCTTGGTCGCAATCAGCGCGGCTCCCCCCAAGCCCGTACCGCCGGCGGAAGAGATCGCCGCAATCGACTCGTCCGACGATGTCCACTTAACGTTGGCGTAGACGTCTGTGAGGGCGTCCTGCGCGGTGATCGGCGTGCCGGATTTGTCGAGAGGCAAGATCGCGACGACGACGGGCGTGCCCACGGCGACTTCTTTGGGCACTTCGCCGGTGCCGGTCGGATCCGCCGCCAATCCGCTCTGACCGACGATCCGCAGAGACGCCACATCACCCGACGTCATCTCGCCGCCGTTCTCGTCACCCGTGCCGGCTTCGTCCTCCCCGCACCCAATCAGCGAAGTCGCCGACACCGACACGACCACCGCACACGCCAAGCACAACAGGCGATACACGCCTTTGCTGAACCGACCCATAAGCGCTTCTCTTCCCTTTCCCGTGGTTGAGTGATCCGTGACGCCTGCTGGCGCGAGGACAACAGGGACGGATCGGGCTCGGTCTGTCACATCGCCTCGCCCCGGTCCCCGAGCCGTCGACCTGGGCAAGTGTCCCTAGCTGACGAAGAGCTCCCGGTTCCGAGGCAACTCGAAGATCCGGAAATCCTCCATGTGCATGTCGGCATCCGTGTCGATGTCGACGCGCACCTTGAGGTCGCGCGTCACCACGCGCAACTTATCTCGGTCTTCGTGATGGAGTCGCTTGGCGATCATGTCGCTGACGACGAGCCGGTACGCCTTTCGGGGTACACGCCGAGCCACCCGTTTCAGCGCTCGCAGCAACTGGATGATCAGCGTCTCCTCGGAGAGGACGGACCCGGTCCCGCCGCAGTACGGGCAGGCGGTGCAGAACATCGAATGGAGGCTCTCCTTCGTCCGCTGCCGAGTCATCTCAATGATGCCGAGCTCGGTGAACTGAAGGATGTTCGTCCGCGCCCGGTCCTTGCGGATCTCTTGCTCCAGCGTGCGAAGGACATGCCGGCGATTTGTCGGATTCTCCATGTCGATGAAGTCGAGGACGATGATGCCTCCGAGGTCGCGGAGCCGAATCTGGCGGGCGATCTCGACTGCGGCTTCGAGGTTGTTCTTGTAGATTGTCTCTTCGTGGTCTTCAGTGCCGACGAACTTGCCAGTGTTGACGTCGATCGCCACGAGCGCCTCGGTCTGGTCGATGACGATATGCCCGCCCGACTTGAGCCAGATGCGCCGTGCAATCGCTTTCTTGATCTCCTGCTCGATGCCGAAGTCCTCGAACGCCGTATCCGGTCCCTCGTGGAACACGACCTTGTCGCGAAGCGTCGGCAGCGAACCTTCGATATACTGGGCGACCTGCTCATGGAGGGTCTTGGAGTCGATCACGAACCGGTCCACGTCGTCGGTGAAGACGTCGCGGATCATGCGGAACGCCAGACCCAGGTCCTCGTAGACGAGCGCCGGTGCGCGCACGCGCTCGCTCTTGGCGAGCACGTCCTCCCATGTCTTGACGAGGAACTTGACCTCGGGTACGAACTCGTCCTCCCCGCGAGAACCGGAGGCGGTCCGAACGATAACGCCGCCGCTGGGAGGCATGTGCTTCGAGAGCAGTTCCTTGAGCCGCGCGCGTTCCTTCTCATCCTCGATGCGGCGCGAAATACCGACATTCGCCGATGTGGGCAGGTAGACCAGATACCTGCCGGGGATCGTCACGTACGCCGTGACCCTGGGGCCCTTGGAGCCGATCGGCTCCTTGTCGATCTGGACCAGGATCTCCTGACCCTTCTTGAGGATCTGCTCGATGGGCGTGCGGTTCCGAGACCCGCGCCCTCCGCCTTCGGAGGCGCGTTCTACCTCGCCGAACTCGTTAACGTGGGTCTGCAGATCGGAGACGTGCAGGAAGGCGTTCTTGTCCGTGCCGATGTCCACAAACGCTGCTTGCATCCCTGGCAGGACGCTGTTCACTCGACCTTTATAGATGTTCCCCAGGATGTGGTCCGTGTCGCGTCGCTCGTAGAAGAGTTCGACGCACCGCCCTTCCTCTAGGAGGGCGATACGGACTTCGTATTCGTCCTCCGAAACGATGATCTCTCTTGCCATCTACTGCCTCCTCGGTGGCATCTGGTGAGGCATCGACGGCTATCGCTGCTTCTTCCGGCAAGCTCCAGATCGTTTCGTCCACAGCGGCAGCGTTCAGCGTTCTGACTAGCGTCTGCACGGGCGCTCGTCGCGACGGCTCCATGCACGTCGCAACGTCGGGATACACCGCACCGACGGGCTGTCGGTATCGGTGCCCCGCATCGTCATGTGGCTGTTGCGCTGCCCATCCGGCACCAGTCAACTCCGTCTGTGAACTGCACTCCCCGTTGGTTTCGCATGCCTCAGGCGCTGCCTGGGGTCGTGTCGCTCCGCGCGTCCCATGGTTCTGCCAGCGACTCGCCTGAACCGCCTGGACGCGTCACGTGCAAACGTCCCGTCATTGCTCAACTGTCGTCTGAGGCGCCGAATCCTCGACCTGGCAAACGCTGCCGTCCAGGTCGGAGTGCTCGTTGCTCCGCGAAGCAAGCCCGATAGCCGCGTACGCAGCACCGTCTTGTGAGCGGCACAAGTGCCGCAAGTCGTTCAGTAGTCCGTCAATACCAGTCGTGCGTGTCATTCGACCGAACCAAAGCAGGTCCGTCCGTTGCCCCTCGGGTCTGCGCGTTGCTGCAACGGAACCGTGCCAACTCGTGTCGCAGCCGCCTTGCTACTTGGGGACCCTGGGAGCGCCAAACCGTCAGTCACCCTATCGAGACGCGCTCTGTCCGTCTGCCGTCGCCAGAGCCGACTAGCGAGGAAGTCCCGATAGACCCCCTCATATTGTACGCAATCTGCGCGGCTGTGTCGTGCCGATTTCGCGCTAGACGCGTGGGCGAAGCGTCGCGCACGGCACGAGCAGCTCGTCCATCGAGATTCCGCCGTGCTGGAACCCGCCCCTCAACTGCCGTCGATACTCATGGTATTGCGTCGGATAGACGAAGTAGTAGTCCTCCTTTGCGAGGACGTACGTCTTGCGTGGGGAATCCGCGGGAAGCTGGTACACATCGGGATCGCTGATACGGACCGCTTCGGTCTCGTCGCAATCGACGTCCTCGCCGACCTTGAACCGAAGGCTCGTCGTCGTATCACGGTTCCCAAACGCTCGAGTGGCTCGGTTGCACAGGATCGAACCGTGGTCGGTCGTCACGATGACCGTGGCACGTTTTGTCGCCAGTATCTTGAAGATCTCGTACAGGTCCGAGTTGCGGAACCATGATAGCAGCAGCGACCGGAACGCCTCCTCGTCCGGCGCGATCTGCTGTAGTACATCGGATTGAGATCGTTGGTGCGTCAGGATGTCGAGGAAGTTGACGACCAGCGCCGCAAGGCTGACACGATCGTACGATGCGACCCGCCGACGATACTCCTCCCCGCCGACCTGGTCATAGATTTTGAAGTAGCGAGGCGGCGGCTTCAGGTAAATGCCTCGCTGCTGCAGCTTCAGTTCCATGAGCTGCTTCTCGAACCGATTCGTGCTCGTCTCGTCGTTCTGCGCCTCGATCCAGTAGGACGGGTACCGTTCCGCGATCTGCGCGGGAAACAGCCCGCTGAAGAGCGCGTTCCGGGCGTAGGCGGTGGCGCTCGGCAAGATGCCGTAGTACAGATCGCGCTCGATGTGAAAAAGCTCAGACAGAAGCGGCTCGATGGTCAACCATTGGTCGAACCGCAGGCAGTCCAACACGACGAGATAGACCTGTTCTCCTCGTTCGATGTGCGGGAGCACGTACGTGTCGAGCACATCGACCGAAAGGATGGGCGAGTCCTCGCCGCGAGTCCATTTGGCGTAGTTCTGGGCGACGTAGTCGGAGAAGAGCCGGTTGCACTCCGCACGAAGCTCCGCGTGCGCGTCAGCGAGCCCGGATTCGTGCAGCGAGTCGATCCGCAGGTCCCACATCACCAGCCGCGAGTAGATATCCGCCCACTCACGCCAGTCCGGGGCAGCGTTCTTCTTCGCGGTGATCTCCGCCAGGTCTGACATGTACTGCTGAGGTCGCGCCGCGTCGAGGATCCGACGGCGGTCGATGACCCGACGAAGCGTCCCGACGACCTGCACCGCGTGCACCGGCTTGATCAGGAAGTCATCCGCGCGGTTCCTCAGCGCCTCATCGACCAACGCCTCTTCCCGGCTCTGAGTCACCATGATGACTGGCAAGTGCGGGCGCGTCGACTTGATCGCCTCGAGCACGGTCAGCCCGTCCATGCCCACCATGCGGTGGTCCAGCAGGACGGCATCGAAGGACGAATCCTCGATGAGCGCCAATCCGTCCTTGCCGTTCGCCGCGGGCGTCACGTCGTAATCGCGAGCCTGAAGGAAGAGCACGTGCGAACGGAGCGTCTCGATCTCGTCGTCAATCCAAAGAATGCGCCTTGACGGCATATGACTCCTATGCGCTCAGGTCACGGTCCGTGATGCGACGCCGAGATCGACGCGTCGTCGTCCCGCTCGCCTGCGTCCGTCGGGGCGTAGGGCAGAATGACCTCGAAGGTGGTGCCCGACGGACTGGACTCCACGATGCGGATCTGCCCGCCGTGGTACGTTACGACGATGCGCTCCGCGAGGGTCAGTCCCACGCCCCACCCGTGCTTCTTGGTCGTGAATCCGGGCGCGAACGCGCGACGCCAGTTCCGTTTGGGCAACCCGCCGCCATTGTCGGCGACCGCGATACGCACCTGGCGGTTCCTGGCGTCGTTGCGGCTGACCAACTGGACATGTCCGGCATCGACATCGGACGCGTCGATGGCGTCCAGAGCGTTCCGGATCAGGTTCTCGAACACCCACTGCATGAGGTCCGCATTCGCCAGGACCGGAGGCGTGTTTTCACGGTTCGCCTCGATGGTCGTCGATTTGGACCGGGAGGGCAGACGGCTCCTGAAGTATCTGACGGCTTCCTCCAGCATCGCGTTTACATCCACCGGCGCGCGATTGGGTATCTGCCCGACCTGGGCGAACCGGGACACGACCCGCTGGAGCCTTGCGACATCCGTCGCCATCTCCGCGACCACGTCGATTCCGGCGGGACCTGCAGCGATGCCCGACTCGCGAGCCAAGTCCAGCCAGCCCATCAGCGACGTAACCGGCGTTCCCAACTGGTGAGCGCTTTCCTTCGCCAGTCCTGCCCAGGTCGCCGCCTGCTCATCGACCCGGATGCGTCGGTACAGCGCGAGTCCCCCTGCCAAGAAGCCCCCGACGAGAGCGATCTGGACGTAGGGCATCCACTCAAGCGCTCGCAGCGGTCTCAGCTCGTAGAAGAACCGTCCCTGTGCCATGGGCGGGTCGATCTGCAGTTCGCGCACGCGACCGTCCCGTTCGGCATCGCGCACCAAGGCTCGGGCCCGGGCTGCGTTCTCTCCCGACGTCGCGAGCGTCTCGTAGGGCCCGTAGATCCGCCAGGCGATGGGACTGCCCTCCACATCGACCAGGACGAAGGGCAGATCCGCCAGTTCCGTCGCGTCGGCGTCCGCGTAGTAGATGCTCCCGATGACTCTCCGACCTTGGAGAAGAGCGAACTCCAGATCGAGCGGCGAGGCGGCAGACTCCATCCGCTCCATGGCGACTCGGAGCTCGGACGCCTCCTTGGCTGTGAGCGGCTGATCGGCGTCGAGCTTCGCCTCCAAATCCCGATCCACGCCCCGCGCGACGACCGGCGTGCCGTCGGCACTAGCGATGATGAACCGGATGCGACCGTGCTCCGCAACGCCAGCGACGATTTG
This sequence comes from Candidatus Poribacteria bacterium, assembly GCA_016866785.1. Lineage (NCBI taxonomy): Bacteria > Candidatus Poribacteria > Candidatus Poribacteria bacterium. The sequence continues at coordinate 14,335 of VGLH01000056.1, read as the reverse complement.
ACGGACCAACTCGCTCTGTTCGCGATCGCGGATCGACGGCAGATAGGCGGACAGTTGGGCAAGCGGTTCGATCAGCGCTCGGTTGCTCGCCTCCAGACCGCGAATGATCCACTGCGTGTAGGCGATGAACCCGACCAGCAGTCCGAGCACGCCCCCGACGATGTAGTTTCGGAGGAAGTGCGTCGCGCTCCCGCGCCGAGCGGTCAGTCTGGACATGCGTCGTCCCAACCCAGCGCGCTGACAAGCCTATCCATGGAGCGACCTGCGGAGTCGAGATGGCAACTGCGCTGGCTCCGACAGCCGTGTCACGAGATGCGACCGGCGACCCGCCTCATCGCTCGTCCTGACCGCGAGGTCGACCGCCATCCGGTTCCCGACGATCACAACCAGCCGCCGAGCCCGTGTGATGGCAGTGTAGAGAAGGTTCCGTCGAAGCATGACGTAATGCTGCGTGTGGAGCCCCAGCACGACGGCTGGATACTCGCTTCCCTGCGACTTGTGCACGGTCACCGCATAGGCGAGCGCCAGCTCATGGATGTCCTCGCCAGTGTAGGACACGGTCACATCGGCGTACCGCACGGCGACGGCTCCATCGCTGGGCCATGCGCCGACGACCTGACCGGTGTCGCCGTTGTAGACGTCCTTCGTGTAGTTGTTGACCGTCTGCATGACGCGGTCGCCGACTCGGAAATCTCGACTGCCGAGCCGGAGGAGAGCCCCGTCGGGGTTCAGGGCGCTTTGGAGAGCGGCGTTCAGTTCATTCGTGCCCAGGGCCCCACGCCGCATCGGGACGAGAACCTGAATGTCTTGGATGGGATCGAAGCCGTAGTGCGCCGGCAGACGCTCAGAGCAGAGACGAACCATCGTACGCTGCGCCTCGGCAGGATCATCGACCTCAAGACAGAAGAAATCGCGGTCGGGTCCGCCACCGCTCTGAGGCGGGTCGCCACGACGGATACGGTGGGCGTTCGTGACGATCAAACTGCCCTCGGACTGCCGGAACAGCTCCGTAAGTTCGATGACGGGAACCTCGCCGGATGCAATCACGTCGCGGAGCACGTTTCCGGGACCGACTGCGGGAAGCTGCTCGCCGTCGCCAACGAGCACCAGATGCGCGCCGGTGGGAATGCCTTGCAGCAACGCGTCGAAGAGGACGATATCGACCATCGACACCTCGTCGACAATGACGGCGTCTACATCCAGCGGGTTCGCCGCGCTCACTCCGAACCGTCCGTCGATGGGTGAGTAGCCCAGCATCCGGTGGATCGTGACGGCTTCGGAGCCTGTCAACTCGGAGAGGCGCTTGGAGGCGCGACCCGTTGGCGCGCACAGGGCGACTCGCAGCCCCAGGCTCTCCAACAGGCAGACGATGCCTCGCACGGTTGTCGTCTTTCCGGTGCCGGGCCCCCCGGTCAGCACGAACGCGGAGTGCGCCACTGCAGCCAGTACCGCCTCGCGCTGACGCTCAGCTAGCTCGACGCCCAACTCAGACTCGACCGTTGCGAGAGCCGACCGAATCGCTTCGTCGTTCCTTGGAATGGGCGGGCACTGGGCGAGGAGTCGCAGGCGATTCGCCGATCTGACTTCCGACTGCATCAGCGGGTGGAGGTACACGCGGTCGTCATCGACGATGGCCCGCCGAGCGTCTGCGAGACGCGCCAGCGCCTCTGCGACTTGCTCCTCGGACGCGTCGAGCACCTCGCCGACAGCCTGATCCAGTTCGGAAAGGGGCACGAACACGTCGCCGCGAGACGCTCGCTGTTCGAGCGCGAACTCGACGGCGCTCTCGATGCGTTCGGGGCTGTCGGCGGCGACTCCAGCGGCGAGCGCGATCCGGTCAGCCGTGCGGAACCCGATCCCTGAGACTTCGCGAGCCAGACGGTACGGTTCATCTTGGACGATTCTTCCCGCATCGTCGCCGAACTGCTTCTCGATCCGTGCCGCGAGCGCGGGCCCGATGCCGACGGAACTCATGAACGCCGCCAGGTTGCGCGTGCCCTGGTTCCGCTCCCAGAAGTCGCGGAGGCGAGCCAAACGAACCGGTCCCACACCAGGCACTTGTCGCAGGTCGTCTGGGGTTTCGGTGAGAACGGCGAACGTGCGCTCGCCGAAGTGGTCGACGATTCGGCGGGCGGTGACTTCGCCGACCCCCGTGCCGAGGTAGCGCGCCATTCCATCGAGCGTGGTCGGGAGCTCGGGCACGATGGAGTCGGCGCGGAACTGCCTCCCGTAGGACGGGTGCTCCACCCACGCGCCGGTCGCCTCGATCTGCTCACCCACCGCGATGGCTGCCAGTCTGCCGACGACCGTCACGAGTTCGCCGTCGGGCCCTGCCGGACTCAGCCTGGCAACCACGAACCCGGTGTCTTCGCTGTGGAAGACGATCTCCTGGATCGTTCCGCGGAGGGTCTCCATGGCTCAGTCACAGGCGTCCGACGGTCGCGTCGGACTCACGAGGGATACGGACGAAGCGCCGGAGTGGAGTATTCGTCCGGCTTGGGTCCCATGAATCGCTCGAAGTACCGGATCCCCGTCTCGGTGATCTGGAAGCGATCCGCATCGTAGAGGCGCGGATCGACGGTTCGCGGAATGATCGTCCCGCCTGCGTCGCGCGGCAGAACTTGGTCGACGTCGAGGGACGCCGGCACGATCTCGTCGCCCTTCAGCACAGGGCAGGCGACTTTGCCGGAGTCTCCAGCCAGCAGCGTTCGCACGGCTTCGCGTCCGAGGGCACACGCCGTCTCACGGTCCACCTCCGACGGCGACCCGCACCGCTGGAGATACGACGCGATCACGTTGCTGATTCCCGATGCGCTCAGGAGCCCAAGGCGCTCAGCCAGGTCGGCTTTGAGTTCGCGAGCGAGCCACTCCGAGCAGCCGCCCAACCGCGCGTGACCGAAGCTGTCCTTCACTCCGGACTCGGTCAACGGTTTGCCGTTGGGCCCAACAGCCCCTTCGGCGATGACGATGACCAGGTGACGCCGCTCGCGGAACCGCTCGGCAGCCAGTTCGAGGAACGGGTGGATGTCCAGCGGGCTCTCCGGTATCACGATGAAGTCCGCGCCGCCGAACGCCGTGGACAAGGCGAGCCAGCCGGCGGTTCTGCCCATCGCCTCCAAGACGAGGACGCGGTCATGGGAGTATGCCGTGGTTCGGAGCGCGTCTGCCGCCTCGATCAGCCACGATGCGGCGGTCGGGAAGCCGGGGCAGAAGTAGTTCGTCATCGCGGCGTAGTCGTAGGAAGCCCCTTGCCCGGGATTGGTGCCGACGTCGTTGTCGATCGTCTTCGTGACGAAGTCGATGGGAACGCCGCTATGGAACTTCGCGAGCTCGACTCCGACCGTCAGGGTGTCGTCGCCCCCGATGGCGATCAGACCATCGAGTCCCAGCCGCGTCAGGCGCTCGGACGCCTGCTCGATACCGCCTTCGATGCGTCGTAGGTTCGTGCGAGATGTGCGAATGATCGTCCCGCCACGACTCGCATCGATGGACGAAGCGGGCAAGTGCACGGCAGAGCCGTCTGCGAGCATGCCTGCCCAACCGGCTTCGATGCCGATGACCGAGTCTCCGTGGTCCTCCGCCTCCAATGCGATGCCCTTGAGCGTCGCATTCAGCGCGCTGGTGTCTCCACCGCCCGTCAGTACCCCGATCCTACGTCCTGCCATGGCTGACTGCTTCCCTCGTCACGCGTTATGGCTGAAGCATCGCCGGATCGCTGATATATAGTAGCCCAGCGTCGTTCCCGCGGGAATCGGCGGTCGCCTACGGCTCCACGCCGAGGTACCGAAGGCTCTGCCGAAGCAGCAGCGCCGCGTACGTAGGATTATGGACGCCGTAGCCGCCGTCTTTGAGAACCATCTGATAGTTCCATTGCGCCGCTTCGAGCGCCGACTTGGATACGTTGCGCGTTGAGGAATCCGCCAGCGCCGCCTCGACGCGCCGCATCAACGCCGTAGTCTGCCGCTTACGCGAGGATGTCAGGCTCGGTCCGTTGCCGTGGCATCGCGAGCAACTGTCCCAGCCCGCTCGGAACGTATGCCCTCCCGACGATAGCGCCTGTCCCTCCGTGTCGGCAGGTCGGTACATGTGGCACGACGCGCAGTTGCCCTTCGTCTCAATCGCGTGGATCGACGGCGTCGGGGGAACCCCCTTGCCCTTGATGCCCAAGAACAGCTCGCTTTGCGACTGGTGGATCACGCCTTCGCCGGAGCACCCGCAGTCCATCGTGTGACATGAGATGCACAACTGCGAGACGGGCATCGCCAGCAGCGCGTCGCGCTTGCTCAGGTGGCTGTGGCACGAGGAACACGACACCTCGTTGACCGCCGTCGATATCGTTGCCTGGAGCCCCGCACCGTCCGGGTTCCATGCCTTCGCCGCCGTCGGCGCTGCCGGAGCCGAATGGCATGGCAAGCACTCATCCTGCGCGAGCGGGCTCCTGCGCAACGCCGCGAGGTTCGATGCATGACCGGACTCCGCCCACTCCCGTGCGCTCGGTTCTGTGCCGTGGCAGGTGAAACATTTCTCCGCCAGCGGGTTCGCGGCAAGGTCGTCGAGGGCATGCACGAGGCTCGGTCCGACCCGCTCCGAAGTAGAGCCCAAGTCGGTGGGACTCGACGGCGCATCTTCGTCGGCAGCCCAGAGCGCCAACGCGGCTACGACGAGGAGGGCGAACAACGCGGCAGCACCCGGGTGCTTCATCGCCGTCCCGTAGCCCGACGCGCCGAGTAGTCCAACAGGAGGAGCATCTCGTGTGCCTGGATCGTCTGGAGAACTTCGACATCGGCTCCGCTGCGGCTTGCGAGATGCTCAACCATGTCCACGACGGCGAACGGGTTCCATACCTTCCACGACCGTACCGCGTCGACAACCGTGGGCCCGGTGGACGCCAGCGTGGCTTGCGCCGCCGACAGAACTTGTGGGAAGAGCTCATGGGAACCGACGCGCCGGAACCAATACTTGGAGTTCGGGTAGTCCGGCTCGCGTCGATGCATGATGCCGTGCCAGTAATCGAGCGTGGCTCGCGCGACCTCCGGAGCGCTGTCGCTCATCGCCAACCGGTGGGACTCCCACAGGTCGTCGTTCAGCAGGTAAAGCCCGCTGAGGAACGCCTGCGCGAACGCCGGCTCAGCCACCGGAACGGAGAACAGCGAACGAGTGTCCAGAGATGCGATCGCGTGCGCCAGTTCCGGGTCTCTGATCGCTTGAGGCGCAAGGGAAACCGGAGGCGCTTGCTTCTTGAGCGCCTCGACGATGGTCTCAGTCTTCGAGGAAAGCATAGGGGTCTCCGTAAGCCACCACCCGTCACGACGACCGTCGTGTCGTCCACACGAGCCGGGGCAACCTCACCGTGGCTCGAGCATACCACGAGGCGTCGTGGCGTCCAATGGCAGGTCGGATGTACGCGATCCGTCCGGGCTGGCTCATGCCTTCCGCAGTTCTACGGCAAACCGCAGCGTGCGCTTCTTGTAGCCCTCGACGCCGTCCTGGAGGTACGTCAGGTCGTGCGTCGGGTCCACCTGCGACTCGTCGGTGACATGGAGCCGCTGTAGCCTGCCCTTCATCGCGACGGTGTCCATGAACACGCGCATGAGGCGACAGAGACTCCGTGCGTCTCTCCGTGGCGACCAAAGGGTCGCCGTGGGGATGCCGTTCGCCGTCAAATCCTCTGCCGTGCCACTGTACGACGCCGCCTGCATCTGCGCCATTGTCAGCCCTTCGAGCGACTTCATCTCGCCGTCGATGCCCAGGTCGGCAGGTATCGCCCGATCGGTTCCCAGGTCCTCCCACGTCGTGAAGAGCACCGACTTGTCGCGCGGGCCCGCGAGAATCCCGTTGAGGATCGAGTGATTGCCCGTGGGCCCGCATGTCGGGATGACATTGACGCCCTCGCCGCGTTCCTGAATCGACTCCTCGACGAGCTGCGTGAACCAGTCGCCGAGGCTGCGGCAGTCGGCATAGTGGTAGAACACGACCGTCGATTTGCCGCCGAACGTCTCGCCGACGTGAAGCCAGCGCGCCAACCGGCAGGCGACGTTGGCATCCGCGTCAGGTGGCGCAGCGAAAGCTCCGGCGGCATCCTCAACTCCCGCCAGGGCGTCCTCCAGCCGCGAACGCGGAGTCTCGCCCTTGCCCGCCGTCGCGGCGAGAAAGAACGTGCCAACCGGTGAGAAGGCGGAGAACCGCCCTCCGACGCCGTCCGGCACAGGGAGCAGTTCGTCTCCGTAGAAGGGGCTCTCGCCATGGAGCTGGAACAAGGCGCTGCCGTCGTTGAGTCCCGTAGTCGCCACGACCTGCCGCCGCCAGCCGTACGTCGATGCCCCCGGAAGAGCCCGGAGCGCATCTCGGACGATCATCAACGAGGCGATGGTCTCGCCGGTCCTCCCCGACTTGCTGATCACGTTGAACAGCGTCTGGCTGAGCAGTCCCCGCGACGTCAGCATATCGAGCAGACCGTTCAGTCGCATTGGGTCGAACGTATCCCCGGTGAAGTAGACTTCCGGGGCTCCACCGCGCTCTTTGGGTGGGAGCAGATTGTGGTACGGGTGGTTCAGAACGTCGTGGTAGACGCGCGCGCTCAGGTCCGACCCACCGATCCCGATCGTCACGAGGACAGCGAATTCGTTCCGAACGCGCTCGGCAAGGCGCACGACCTGCTCGATGTCTCGCGTCTGCTGGTGGCTGCGAGTCCATGCGCGGAGTCGTCTCTGGAGCTCCTCGACCGGCATCGTCGCTTCCTCGGCGAACGCCGCATGGATTGCCGCGAGCCGCCTGTCTAGCTGGCTCCTCGCGGCTTCGCCGATGGCGGCTCCGATGCGGTCGTCCTGAACCATGCGGATCCCTCGATGCGTCGACATGGTGTCTGTGGTCCTTCTCAGTGGAACCGATGTCGGTGTGGCTATTTCGGCTTCCGCGCCTTCGCGACGAAGTTGGGCCCCTGGCGTGTCGTCGTGATGTCAGCGTAGCCTGCGCTCTTGAGCTCGGTCCGCATCATCGCTCGCGTGTACGCATACCGGTGGCAGAACAGCTCGGGGTTCATTCGCCGGGATTCTTCCATCTCGGCGGAGTCGCGCGGGCTAGCGATGTCTTGACCCCCGAACAACTGGCGGACCCGCTTCTCCGGCGACGCCCACCAGCGGCGCAGCAGACGCGCGGCGTCCGGCACTCGCACTTCCAAGTCGCCGCCAGGTTGTAGGAGCCACAGGAAGTCCGCAAGGAGTCTCACGGCTTGCCAATGGAAGTGATGCTCGAGAAGATCCTGCGCGACGATGCGTTCTGCCGATGCCTCCGTGAATCGGCTTCGCCACTGTGGATCCGAGACGTCGAGGACGAGGTCGACTCGCGGCAGCCTATCGCTCGCGTCGATGTTGACATAGCCTTCGCGGTAGTCCATGCCGCAGCCGACATTCAGCTTCATAGGTGCCCTCGCGGCGCGCAGTCAGCACATGACGAGACGAATGGTGTCAGCGGAGCGGTCGGGTCAGGACTCATGGGCACGGTTGCGCCCTAGCCGACCGTGACGAGCGACTCGCCGCCATCGATCCAGATTTCCGACCCGTTGATGTGGCTCGACGCGTCGGAAGCGAGGAACAACGCCAATTGCGCGCATTGCTCCGGACTGCCGGGACCTTTGCGAGTCAGCGGGTTCCTTCCCGTCGGGAACTGCACGGGAATGCGTACGTCTTCGCGGTTCCGGGGCCACGTGTTCTCGCCGATGTTCGTCTGGATCCAGCCCGGGCAGATCACGTTGACGCGGATGCCGAACCGACCCAACTCGACGGCAGCGTGCTTGGCGAATGTCACCTGGCCCATCTTCGAGCAGGAGTAGGCGGTGGCTCCCGTAAGGCTCCACTGCCGAGTCCCGTTGATCGAAGACGTGATGATGACGGAGCCTCCCTGCTTTTTCAGATGCGGAATCGCGTACTTCACCGTCAGGAACGTGCCCTTGAGGTTGATGCCCAGCGTCTGATCCCATTCCTCCGGCGTCAGGTCTTCGATAGGGGCCCAGACCCCGTTGATACCGGCGTTCGCCAACACGATGTCGAGCCTGCCCCACTTCGCGACCAACTCGTCCATCGCGCCCGATATCTGGTCGGGCTGCGAAATGTCCGCCGTCAGCGCCATCGCTTCGCCGCCTGCATCGACGATCTCGCGAACCGTCTCTCGAGTCTTGTCTACTCGTCGCGCGAGCAGACCGACCCTCGCGCCCTCAGCCGCGTAAAGCCGCGCAGACGCTTCGCCAATGCCCGAGTTCGCGCCGGTGACGAGCGCGACCTTCCCCCGCAGTTGCATGCGATCCCCCTAAACCAGCGTCGGAACCGACCGCCATTCGTCCGCCAGTATGGCGTAGATACGCGAATCCCACCAGATCGGGTCGCCGCTTTGCGACCGTCTCAGGAAGCCGCTCTTGACGTGACGGGCTTCACAGCGCATGCCGAGTCGCTCCATGAGTCGCCACGACGGGATGTTGTCCGGGTGGCACGCCGACTCGACGCGGTAAGCTCCCTGATCCACGAACACGTGCTCGAGAACCCTATGGCAGGCTTCGGTCGCGTAGCCTCTGCCGTGGTATGACGGGTTGAACACGAACCCGAGCTGCCAGGTCATCAGTTCAGCCGGCTCCTTTCGCGTGCAGACGACGTGACCGATGAGCTGTCCCGCTTCCTGGAGGCATACCGCCCAGAAGCCGTCATTGCCGGCGAAGAACTGCGCCAAGCTCCGGCACGCTTCGTCGGACGTCGGGTATTCGTGGTCGTACCGCGTGACGTCCGGTCTGGACACGTAGTCCTGCATCTCGCGCCAATCGGTTGCCCGGAACCTTCGTATCCGCAGACGCCTGGTCACGAGCTCCGCCATATGGGTTCCTCCCCGGCGGTCAACGTTTCCGCTGCGTGTCGTGTTCCCGGTCCTTCCAGACAACGCGTCCCGACAGACCGGCGATGCCAACGATCAGCACGTAGAGCGTGTGGAAGGGCCCCACGAGTGGCACGTACGGCAGCAGGTCCCGCCGACCGAACAAGGAGAGCGTGCGCCACAGGTGGCATAGCTCCGGCAGAGCCTTCACGGAGGCGATGGCGAGCGCCCAGGGCAGCGACACCCATCCGAGCAAGCCCAGGACGACTGCCGTCGGCATGAGCCAGTTCACGCCGTACGCGACGACCATGAACCACACCGCCGAAAAGCGGTTCTCCAAGCTGTTCGACGCCCATCGGAGGCGTTGTCTCAAGAACGCCCGGAACGTCGGCATCGGCGCGGTCCACACGGTTGCGGCGGCTTCCGTGGCGACTTCGATGCGCCACGTCGTGTGACGGTTCACCCACTGCACGAACATGTTGTCTTCGGCGACGGTGAATCCCATCTTGGAGAATCCGCCGAGCTCCTCGTAGACCGATCTTCGATACGCCAGGTTGTTGCCGGTGCACGCCAGCGCGATGTTCCACCGCAGGCTGGCGGCGAACGTCGCGAACAGGGCGAGGAGCTCCAGCGATTGGAGCTTGACCAGCGCGCGGTCGCGTACACGCGGGCGATCCAGCATCGAGAACCCGATGACGACGCCGGTGTCGTCCAGAAAGTGGCTCACGATGTTCGACAGCCACGTGGGCGGAACGACGCAGTCCGCATCGGTGCTCGCGATGATGGAGCCCTGACTGCTTCGGATGCCGAAGTCCAACGCGTTCTGCTTGCCTCGAAGCCGGTCGTCAGTGAGATCGGCTAGGGCGAGGACGCGAACGTTGCCGCATTGGGCGGCGATGGCTTCGGCGCGGGAACGCGTGTCGTCTTCGGAGTGGTCGTCGATGAACAACACCTCGAAGCGGTCGGTGGGATAATCGACGGCGAGCAGAGAGTCGAGACAAGCGGCGACGTTCGACGACTCGTTGCGCGCCGCCACGACAACCGTTACGAAGGGCAGGTCGGCAGCATTCAGATGGCGACGCCCCCCCCTTGGCAGCATCCACGACCCGGCGACCAACGCGAACGCGGCAGCGCCATAGATCGCCGTGATGGTCGCCACGAATGCCAAGAAGACGATCGCGAGCGGCTGCACGGGTGCCCGTCCTACGTGAGCCAGGTCGTCTTGCGGTCGAACGGCTGCCGCTCGCCGGGCTCGGGCTCCTCGTCGGGGTAGCCGACATAGACGAAGCCGAGAATGTCCGCGTCATCGTCCAGCCCAAGGAACGCCTTGGTTCGCGCGCTGTAGGCGACCTTGCCGGTCCGCCACTTGGCTCCCAGACCGAGCGAGTGTGCGGCGAGCAGCATGTTCTGGACGGCGGCTCCCACCGCCGCGATGTTCTCGATGTAGATGACCTTCTCAGCCGAGGGCTTGTCGACGACCACGATGATGATGTAGGGAGCGCGGAACGATTTCGCCTTCTGCTTCGCAAGGAGGTCCGCCTTCACGGCGGCGTCGATATGGTCCGGGAGCGTGTCCGCCGTGATCGCAGCGTCCACATCTCCGAGGCGAGCCCGGGCATCGCCCGTGAGCACGAAGAACCGCCAGGGTTCCACCCCGTAATGGTTCGGAGCCCACGTGCCCGCCTCGAGGATCGCGTGGATCGCCTCGATGGGAGGCGTGTCCTCACGGACTGTCCCGATGCTGCGGCGCGTACGGATCGCCTCGATCACGTCCATGGGCATTCCTTCTCGGCGGGAAGTCAGGGCAGCGCATCCAGGGCGGATTGTGCTGCGCGTCGGACGCCCAGATCGATGTCAGTCTCCGCAGCACGCTGCAGGTACTCTTTCGCGCCCGGGTTCCGGATCACGCCCAGCGCCTCGGCAGCCGCCGTCCTCACGTCGGAGTCTGGATCGTTGAGCGAGGCCGCAAGCGCCTTGGCCACGGGAACCGTCGCCTGGCTCGAAAGGGCGATGGCGACGGCTTTGCGAACGAACGGATTCGGATACGACAGCCCGTGCTCGATCAACGATTCGGTCATGAGAGGCGTAACGAACCGGAGCGTCGCAAAGCTCGCGTCGTAGAGCGTCCGATCCGTCTCCTCCAGCGCCGCCAGCAGCACTTCCATCGCGCGGTCGCGGTCGGTTGGCGAGACCTCTTCCGGAACCAAGAGACGATCCAGCCCTGACTCGGACGCCTTGCGCAGCGGCTCCTCTGTCACCACCGTGGCAACCGTCATGAGCTCCGGAAGCGCCGGCTGACCGAGCTCGCCCAGGATGTTGACCGCCCGGATCGCCACGTCGGGAACCGGGCCCATCGCGTCCTGCGCCATCACCGTGGCGGCGCGCTCAATGGCTCCACGGTCGCCCGTCTGAGCGATCGCGCGGGAGCACGCCGCCCGAACGTCGGCGTCCTCGGAACGCATCGCCGCCGTGAGGGCTGGGATCGTCTTCGCGTCCGGTGACTTCACGAGCCGAGCCGCCGCGCGGATCTGGCGCGCGGGCTGTCCGCTGCTCAGGTCGGCGATGGATCGCTCCGACGAACTGCAGGCGGTAGCCGCCGCCAGCAGCGCCGCCAGCCCGAAAGGCACGCAAGATGATCGCCACTTGCCCATGCCGACACCGAATCAGTTCACTTGGACGGTCACCTCGCCGCGTCGCACGGCTTCACGCGCGGCGTCGAGAGCTGTACGCGCTTCCTGGGGAATACTCGCCTCAAGCTTCGAGTTCAGGGCGACCGAGATGAACCCGTCGCTCAGACGGAAGTGGTGGAGCTCCCCCTGGAACGTGCCGTCGGCGACCGCCTTCGCCATGTGGAGGAAACCCTTGGGGATTTCCGAGACGGCGCTCGCAAGGATCGCGCTGGGCTCGACATGGTTCTGATCGCGGTTGGAGCCGAACGCGTACACGTCCTTGCCCTGACCCCGCGCCTCCTTGACCGCCTGAAACACGCCCAGACCGGCTTTGTCGGCGTTCTGAAGGATGAAGTCCACGCCTTCGTCGATCTGCGCCGCCGCTTGCTCGCGTGCCTTCGCCGCGTCGTTCCAGTTGCCGACGTACGCAGACACGATCTTGACACGCGGATTCGCCGAGCGCGCCCCTTGCTCGAAGGCGCGGAACGCCGCGACCACCGGCGGAAGCTCCTGACCGCCGATGACGCCGATCTTGTGCGTCTTGGTCATCTTGCCGGCGAGGACGCCGAGGAGATACATGCCGTCGTCGAGCACGAAGACGATAGGCGAGTAGTTGGGTCGAACGCTCTCCTGCAACCCGCCCGTCGTCACGAAATAGGTGTCGGGGAACTCCTGAGCCACGTCGCGTGCGTGCGCCGAGAACTCGAAGCCGTGAGCGAAAATGAGCCGGTATCCGCGACGCGCGAAGTCGCGGAAGTCTTGCTTGAACTCGCCTTCGTTCGTGGATTCCTTCTGGGCGATCTCGGCTCCGAGCTCTTTCTCGATGAGCTGGAGCCCCTCGTACGCCGAAGCGTTCCACCCGTCGTCGCTGATGGGGCCCGGAGTCAAGAGCGCTACCTTGAGGGCTCCGGACTTCGCCGGTTCGGGCGTCTCCGCTTGGCGTGCCTTGTCGCGACATCCGCCAAGGACCAAGACAGCCATGGCGATGGACAAGCCACGACCGAGCACACGAACTGTCAACGCGCGTCTCATTCGTTCTCCTGACGTTGCGGATCAAACCTCCCATGCCAGCCGCGCCGGGGAATCCTAACACTCGCCGCTACAGGCGGTCAAGCCGCCGCAGCCGCACGGATGCTAGGATTCCTGGGATTGGTGACCGGGCTCTCACTCCATGTCCATGTCGAGGGACATCGAGCCGCTGCTTTCGGCTCCGACGGCGGACATGAGCGCGTCCAGCCAACGACGGGCAGCCAGGCACCGCCTCGCCGGACCGTAGGGGCGTTCCATGCCCAAGAGCCCCAAGGCGCGCGTGACCGGAGCTCTGTCCTCCGGCGTCGTCGCCCGCCACAGGAGCGAGGCAAGCGTCCAGAGCGGCAGTCCAGCCTCGCGGCACAGCCCAGTCTGGATCAGCTCCGAGATACCCGATGCCCAGTAGGGAATCCGCGCTCGAGCGAGATAGTGGTGCTGGGCGTCGTCGGCTCTGAGCCAGACTCGTTCGAGATCGCGCCAACACTCGTTCGCCTGCCCGGGTTCCCATAGAGACACGCCGAGAGCCTCAAGAGCCAGTTCGTACAGGTCTTCCGCCCCCAGCTCCTTGAGCGCTTGTCCTGCGTGGACCAGACCACGACGATGAGTTGTCGGCTTGCCCGTCAATGCGCACGGCGCCTCGATCGACCAGAAGAGGGCGCATCGGAACTCCCATGGAGCCATCGTGCCCGACAACAGCATGGCGTTCTCAACGCGCTCGAGCGCTTCGTGGGCGGCGCTCAGGAGTGCGGTAGCGCGGGCGCGCCGGCAGACCGGTTCCGCCACCGAGCACTCGATCCGATTGCGGAGGTCACACAGCCACCGAGACGGGTCGTAGAGGACGACGCTGGCGGCGAGCTCCGGGGCGCGGAACGGATGTCGCAGAACAGCCTCGTCCGAACCGAGATGGCTGATATGGAGGAACTTCCATTCCAGGGGAACCCCGTGTTCCAAGACGAACGCCTGCGGAGGCAAGGGCTGCGAGGTCAGGACGACGCGCACGTCCACATCGGAGCTCTCCGACCACGCCCCGGTCGCCGCAGACCCGGCGACGTAGGCTGCCACCGCCCGGTCGTCTGCGCTGATGTATCGCATGACTGCGCGGCGAGCCGCCTCGATGGCGCTCGTCACATCCGTTGTCGCCCCGTGGATGTCCATGCTAGACTGGCAGAGGTTGTACGGGACCATCCGCTCTCCCCAGCGTGAGTGGAGCCACGCTCCATACCCTAGGCGGCTCGCGTCCAATCGTCAATCCACATCGGCAGGAGCTCCATGGCGGTTCCGGTCTCGCTGAGGCAGGTGACGAAGCGTTTCGGCGACACCGCCGTCGTCGATGCGGTGGACATCGAAATCGCCGAGGGCGAGTTGTTCTTCCTGCTCGGACCCTCCGGCTGCGGCAAGACGACCTGCCTGCGCATGGTAGCCGGATTCTATCAACCGGACGGCGGCGACCTCTACTTCCGCGAGCGCCGGATGAACACTGTGCCCCCGCATCGGCGCAATACCGGCATGGTGTTCCAGAACTACGCCCTCTGGCCCCACATGACGGTCTATCAGAATGTCGAGTACGGACTGAATGTCCGCAAGGTCTCAGCGCCAGAGAAGCGCCGCCGCGTCGCGCAAGCGCTGGAAGTCGTGCAGATGGAGGAGTACGCCCAGCGCACGGCGAACCAGCTCTCCGGGGGACAGCAGCAGCGTGTCGCCCTGGCTCGCGCGCTGGTCATCGAGCCCGACGTGCTGCTGCTCGACGAGCCGCTCAGCAACCTGGACGCCAAGCTACGACTAGA
>VGLH01000055.1 GCA_016866785.1 Candidatus Poribacteria bacterium | reverse complement strand
CCATCGTTGCCCACAAGCACCCGGAGGCATGCGGTTCCATGCAGGACCTCCTGCGGGCGTACGGGGCGGTCACGCCGCACTTCGCCCTGACCGCTGAGAACCTACGAGAGCGCGTCCGACACGACACGACGATTCTCGAAGACACGGAACACCTACGGCGATTCATTCAGTTGGGCGATCTCGACCTTCTGCGCGCCGCACTCGAAGCCTACCCGCGACTCGGCGAGCGGATCGAACCGCATTCCGACTGGCCCAGCGACGAGTACCCTGAGACCGTTGCCCAGTTCGAGTTGCTGATGCGGCACGGACTTGACATTAGGCGGCGCGACTGGTTGGGCAAGACGTTCCTGCACACGGCGGCTCAGCGCGGGGACGTCGAGATGGCGCGCTTCTTCCTCGACGCGGGAATCGACGTGAACAGCATCGAGTTGTGGGAGTTCAAGACGCCCCTCGCTGAGGCGGCGCTTCAGGGCAGACAGGAGATGGCGGCGTTTCTCATCGAGCAGGGGGCGGACGTGGACTTCCCGCGCGAGGTGCCCCCCGCTCGCCCGCTGGCTCGCGCCATCGCGGCTGGACACGATGAGATCGCCGACATGTTGAGGACGTACGGCGCAGAGGGCTAGTCGGAGCGGATCGCTTCGACCGGTGTGAGCCGCGCGGCTCGGTTGGCGGGATATACGCCGGAGACGACCCCGACGACGAACGCGACGCCCATCGCAACGACGATGGAGTTCATCGACACCACCGAGGGCCACTGGCTGCCGGAGAGGATGTACTTCTCGAGCAGGCTTGCGGCTCCGCGTCCCAGACCAACCCCGGCGGCAGTGCCCAGCAAGCCTCCGACGAGGCTGAGCACGGAGGTCTCGATCAGGAACTGGAACATGATGTCTCGGCGCTTCGCCCCGATCGCCTTGCGCAAGCCGATCTCCCGCGTGCGTTCGGTGACCGAGACGAGCATGATGTTCATGATCCCGATGCCCGCGACGACCAGGGCAATGCCCGCAATGACGCCCATCAACAGCTTCAGGATGGTTCCCAGGCGTTCCGCCGTCGCGATCTCCTCCACGGCCGTCCAGTACTGGAACGCATTCACGTCCTCGTGACGGCGTCCCAGGACGAGTTTGGCTTCCTCGACGGTCGCCGTCACGTCGTCGACGCTCGTCGCCTTGATCCGCATCCGCTCGATTTCGTCATTGCCTGTGATGCGCGAATGGTAGGCGGTCAGCGGCATCATGACGCGTTCGTCCCAGCCTTGCGTCGCGGTCGTGTCGCCCTTCTCGGACATGACGCCGATCACTTGGAGGCGGATCTCGAAGCTCTGCCATCCGCCGGGTCTGCGGCAGCGGATCTCAAACCCGATGGGGTCCGTCGATCCGAAGATGTCCCGCGCAATCTTGGCGCCGATCACAGCAACTCGCTCGGCATTGGCGAGGTCGGTCTCGCTGATGAACCTGCCCTTTTCGACGGGCCAGTCGTGGGTCTCCTCGTACTGCTCGGTCGTCCCGATGAGGGACGTCTCCTTCTCGCGCCCGCCAAACTGGACGCTGACGCCACGCCCGAAGTCGTCTTCGGCACTGATGGCGGTCATGCTGGTCAGGAACATCCGGAGGTTCTGGAAGTCGCGATAGTCGACCGGCTTGGCGCGGTTCCGCCCCCACCGTCCCCATCGCCGCGACCGCGTTCGGGCCGTCACCGTGCTGCCGCCCTGGCGATCCCACTCGTCGCGGTAGATCTCGATCAGGCTGGTTCCGCCGGTCTTCGCCACCTCGTCGACGACCATCTGTCGAGCGCCGTCGCCCATCGATATGACGCCGACGACGGCTCCTACGCCGAGGACGATACCGATCATCGTCAGCAGGGTACGCAGCACGCTGCGTCGAAGGTTCTGAATGCCCATTCCGAGGGCTTCACGTCCCGCGCGGGTGATCAGCACATACCCGATCAGCACGGGGATGACGACCAGCAACAGGATCGCCAGAGCGGCAAAGGCGCCTGACAGAATCGACTTCGGGTCGAATGGCATCTTCGTCGGCATGCGCGATCCTTACTGGTGCCTCAGCGCTTCGATCGGAGTGAGCCGGGCTGCCTTCCAAGCCGGATACAAGCCGAAGAAGACCCCCACTGCCAGGGCGACACCCATCGAGATGAAGATCCACACGACCGGAACCGACCAGGGCCAAGCCACCCACTTCCCCTGGAACCCCAGAAGCCCGCCGACGAATCCCCCGATCTGCGGGCTCGACATGACCGTGGCGGAACCCCATCCGAACAGGATTCCCAGGATCAGCCCCAGCACGCCTCCCGTGATGCAGAGCGTCGACGCCTCGATGAGGAACTGCGTCAGGATGTCGCGACGCCGCGCCCCAATCGCCTTGCGCAGCCCGATCTCCTTCGTCCGCTCCGTTACCGTAACCAGCATGATGTTCATGATTCCGACGCCGCCGATGAAGAGCGAGAACCCGGCGATACCGCCAAGTACCCACCGGAGCATTCGAGTCAGCTTCGTCACGAACTCGAGGTTCTGCCCCCCTGGGAGCCACGTGTTGAAGAAGTCGTCGGAGCCGTGACGGCGCTTCAGCAGCCGCTGAACCTCTTCGACGGCTTTAGGAATCTTCTCCGTGCTGACCGCCTGAACGGTCAGCATAGGAACCTGGTCGTTCCCGTTGAACCGGCGCTGCGCGGTGCTGAGGGGAATGATCGTCGTCCGGTCGAGCTCGAAGCCGAACTGAATGCTGGTGCCCCGAGGCTCCATGACGCCGACGACGGTGAACCGGTCGTTGCCGATCTTCATCTCCGCCCCGAGCGGGTCGGCGTCTCCGAAGAGTTCCTCAGCGACCGTGCTCCCGACGACGACGACCTTGTCCCAGTCGATGTTGTCATCCTCGGTGATGAAGCGACCTTCTTCGGGACGCCACTTCATGCCTTCCATGAACGTCTCGGTCGTCGCCTGGTAGCCCGCCATGGTCTCGGTGGCGGCCGCGCCGCTGCCTGCCGTCATCCGCACGCCGCCGAACCTAGGAACGCGCGGAATGACGCGCAGCACCGACTTGCACTCGCGCTCGATGGCGAGCACGTCGTCGTACGTGAAATACTCCGAGCTCGTGTTCCGCTGCCAACGGCCGTTCTTCTCGACCCAATCGGAGCGGAAGAGACCGAACTGGTTGTTACCGCCCAGCTTCTCGAGGTCGTCGAGGATGATGCGTTCTGCCCCGTCGCTGATGCTCACCATCGAGAGCACGGCGGCGATCCCGATGGTGATGCCCAGCGTGGTCAGCCCGGAGCGCAGCTTGTTCTCGAAGATGCCCCGGAAACCCTGGAGCACACCCTCCAACGAACGCATTGTCAGCCACCTCGTCCGAATGACGGTCGCTGCGGTTGTGCTGCGACGGGCGGCTTCACGAGGATGCTCGTCCCCGGGGACAGCCCAGACACGATCTCGTAGAACGCCTCGTTCTTCATGCCCACCTGGACCGGTACGCGATCCGTCGGAGGAGGAGGTTCTTCTGCTTCGCCCTTGTTCCCGCCGGTTCCGCCCGGAGCGCCGCCGGGTCGACCGCCGCCAGGTCCACCACCTGGGGGTCCTCCGCCCGGACGCCCTCCGCCCGCAGGCGGACCCTCAGATACCTCTGGCTCTGGCTTCTTCTTCTCGCCCTTCTCGCCGCCGGGCTTGACGACCTCGACAAACCGGCTCTTCGTCTGCGTCGCGCGTCCTGACAGGCTTGGCAGACGCTCGCCCGGGCCGGTTACGAGCGTGAACTCGACCGGTCCCGGACGCCAGCCCTGAGTCGAACCGAGGAGCGACAACTGCACGAGGTCGCCCAGCGAGTCGACACGGGCTTCGACCGACTTGCCTAGGCGCATCTCCAGCGTCACCTTGTCGCCGACGGCGACCTTCGCCTGTTCCTCGGGCTTCATCGACATCTGGATGCCGAACGAGTCCTCTTCCTGAACCGCCTCGATGGGAACCTGGAGCACGTCCTCGCGATCGATCACGAAGATATCGACGTCCGCCGTCATGCCCGGCATCAATTCCTGCGGCGAACCCACCACCTCGATCTCGAGCTCGAACCGGACGACGTTGTCCACCGTCCGCCCGCTGGGCGCGATGGCTCGCACGCGTCCGTCGAACTTCTTGTTGGGGAAAGCGCTGACCGAGATCTCCGCCCGCTGATCGAGCGATACCTGACCCATATCGACTTCGTTGATCGCTGCTTTGACGATCATCTGCGACAGGTCGGCGACCGTCATGATCGCTGGGCCCTGAGAGAACGCGGAACGACCCGACGTGATGATCTCGCCCTCTTCAAGCTCGAGGTTGGTGACTGTCCCGCTCTTGGGAGCGCGGACGACGGTCCATCCCAGTCGCTGGTTCGCGTTCTTCAAGGCGCTCTGCGCCCGGAGGACGTTCGCCTCGGCGCTCGCCTCGGAGAACTGCGCCATCTTCTTCTCGGCGTCGATGGTCTCGCGAATCTCGTTCAGGCGCGACTGCGCCGATGCGAGGTTGGCGGCAGCCTGGCGCTCGGACGCATCACGGGACGCCTTGAGCGTCTCGAGGTTGGCTCGCTGGAACTTGAGCGTCGTCTCGCGCGAACTGATGACTCGTTTCTGCGCGGCGATGGTCGCCTTCTGCGATTCGATGCTCTTCGCCTGGGCATCGACGTTCTTCTGGGCGCTCTCATAGGAGCTCTCGGCTGACGCCAGCGCCTGTTGCGAGTCTTCCAGCGCCTTACGGCTCAGGTACTTCTTGTCGAAGAGCTCTTGGCTTCGCGCCAGCTCGCGCTGAGCGTTGTCGCGCGAGATCTTTGCGCTGTTGAGCTGCGCCTTGAGCTGCGTGTCGGCGATGTCGAGCTGTTGGAGTTGAATCTCTGCCTGGGTCAGGGCGATCCTGTCCCGCTCCAGCGAGTCCGTCGCCGTGAGGATGTCGGTTTCAGCCTGCCCGGTCTGCTGGATGGTCGTCTGCTTCGCCGACTCCAGCGCAGCCCGTGAGGACTGCACCGATTCGACGGCTTGGGCGAGCTCGGAATCGCGGCGTTTCGTCGTCACGACCGTCTGTTCGCGGGCGCTGTCGCGCTGCGCGACGGCGGCGTTGTAGTTCGCCTGCGCCTGCTTCATCTCCTCGCGGATCTACTCATCGTCGATGCGCAAGAGCAACTGCCCTTGTTCGACGTGGTCGCCTTCCTTCACCGCGAGCTCGACGCATTCACCTTCGACGTTCGACTTGATGTCCACCGAAAGGGGGGCTTCCAGCGTCCCGGATTCCTGAACACGGACGACGAAAGATCCCACTCGGGCTTGCTCGATGCGGAAGCGCGACGTCTGGGCGACACCCTTACGGCTGCACCCCATGAAGCGGGTCGCGCCCCAGCCCAGCCCAGCCACAACGGCGAGGAGGATGACGATCCGTAACACCAATCCCAGTTTCTTGCGCACTAACTCGCTCCTGTTCGAGCCCGAGGCACGTCGCATACCTTTCATTATAGACGCGAGGCGCTACCGAATGTTTAGGCTCAGGGCGTCTCGCAGCCGTATCGCGCCGCTTCGTCCGCCAACTGCGACCACGTCGTCGCGTCGATCTCGATCCCCGACGCACTCCGACGCCGCCGTGTCTCCGCCTCGGGTTCCCCCGGCATGATGACCCGTTGGAACCCTTCTGCCGGCGGGCAGCTTCGGACGTACTCAGCGAGCCGTGTTGCAGCCGACTCGAAGTCGCCAAGCGGACGGAACGCCTCGACATCCATCAGCAGGCAGAAAACCCCATTGCCGATCTGTCCCTCGCGTTCGCCGACGTTCCCGGCGCCTGTGAGCGTCCCGCTGAGCAGTTCGACGAGGATGCTGAGCGCGAACCCCTTGTGCGCGACCTCCCCGCCGAACGGCAGAATGGCTCCGCGCGGCGGTCCGTAGAAGTCCGCCGGATCGTTGCTAGGGTTCCCCTGCCGGTCCAGAATCCAGCCGTCCGGGAGCTTTTCGCCCCGGTTCCTCTTCACGCGTATCTTTCCTTCGGCGACGATGCTCGACGTCATATCGACGAGGATCGGGTCGCGGCCCGTCGGGAACGCCATGCAGAACGGGTTGGTTCCCAGGCGTCCTTCCCGACCGCCGTACGGCGCGACGGCGGCTCCCATGCCCGTGCTGTTCACCGTGACGATCGATACGAACCCGTTCGCCGCCGCGACTTCGGCGTAGTGCCCCAGCCGACCGATGTGGTTGCACTGCCGGATGCCGAACGAGAAGAGTCTGACATCCCGCGCGAGGCGCATGCTCTCGTCCAGCGCCCGCGTCATGGCGACCTGCCCCAGCCCCCAGTGCGCGTCGTAGATGCGCGTCGTCGGCGTCGAGTGAACCACGTCGAGCGCGGCTCCGGGCACGTAGACGCCGGCGCGAATCGACCCGCAGTATTGCGGGATTCGGATGACGCCGTGAGAGTCGTGACCCGACAGGTTCGCGCGGACGAGCACCTCGGTGACGATCTCCGCCTCGTCACGAGGCACGCCGGACGCCTCGAAGATCGCGCGCGCGAAGCCCCGAAGCGCGCCCTCGCTCAACGTGCGAGCGCCGCTCACTGCCATGTCATGCCCCCCTCTGCCGAACCCGAATATCGAACCACACCGCCAGAACCAGCACCCCGCCGCGCACCATATCCTGCCAAAAGACACCCATGTTCGCCAGACTCATTCCGTTGTTCAGGCTCTCCATCACGAGAGCGCCCAGCAGCGCTCCGGGAATGCCGCCCCTGCCTCCCATCAGGCTCGTGCCGCCGATGACGCACGCCGCGATGGCGTCCAGCTCCAACAGCCTGCCCGCCTCCGGGCTCGCGCTCCCGACACGCGCCGTGAGCACGCTTCCGGCGATCCCCGACAGCGCGCCCATCAGGACGAAGACGAGGAACGCGACGCCTCGCGTGTTGACGCCGGATAGATGCGCGGCTTCGGCGTTCCCTCCCGTCGCGTAGACGTGCCTGCCGAACCGCGTCAGCGACGATACGAACAGGAAGGCTCCCGCAACGACCGCCACACACAGCAGCGGAACCGGCAAGCCCCACGCGGCATCCGGAACGCTGCCGCTCCCGATGGCTCGCATCCACGAGCCGATCGGCAGAGGGATCGTCTCGCCCTGCGTCACGGCGAGCATGCCGCCTCGATAGACCATCAACCCGCCGAGCGTCACGATGAACGCAGGAACCCGCTGGTACGCGATCAGAACGCCGTGCAGTGCCCCGATGATCGCTCCCAGGCACACCGCCATCGCCAAGGCGACTGTCGCCGGTACGCCCCACGAGGCGTGGAGGATCGCCATGCACGCTCCCAGGAACCCCGACAGCGATCCCACCGACAGGTCGATGTTCCCGCTCACGATGACCAGCACCATGCCAACCGCAAGAATCGCCGTCACCGATGCCTGGCGCGTCAGGTTCGCCAGGTTCCGCCCCGAAAGGAAGACCCCATCTGTCATCGCGGCGAAGGCGACCCAGATCACCACCAGCGCGACGACCATCGCGTAGGTGCGCAGGTGATGGCGCAGCACGTCAACGACCTCCGTTGGTCTGGAATGCCAGCGACATGACGTCCGTCTGTGCCAGCCCCTCGACTTCGTCGAACGACCCGACGAGCCGCCCACGGTGTAGAACGATGATCCGGTCGCTCATGCCCAGGATCTCGGGGAGCTCGGACGACACCATGACGACCGCCGCCCCATCGCGGGCGAGCCGGTCGATGAGCGCATGAATCTCGGCTTTCGCGCCGACGTCGATGCCACGCGTCGGCTCATCGAGCAGCAGGATGCGCGGCGACCGGCTCGTCCACTTGCCGAGGACGACCTTCTGCTGGTTCCCGCCGCTCAGCGTTCTCACCGGCGCGTCGAGACCCGACGCCCGGATGTCGAGAGCGCGGACGGCGCGATCTGCCAACTCGCGTTCCCTCGCCCGGTCGATGACCAGCCATCGGCGCAGGTCTGCGAGGCTCGGAAGGCTGATGTTGCGGTCGAGCGCCCAATCGAGCAGGACGCCGTAGCGCTTGCGATCCTCGGCGACGAGGGCGATCCCGTGGACGATGGCATCGCGAGGGCTCTTGATCGCCGACGGTCGCCCGTCGATGCGCAGCGAGCCCCGTACCTCGTCTTGCCGCCAGCCGAACAGGCTCATCAGCAGTTCCGTCCGGCCTGCCCCGACGAGCCCTGCGACGCCCAGCACCTCGCCGTACCGCGCCTCGAACGACACGTCCTCCACCAGCGGCTTCCCGTCCGGCGAACGGACCGACCATCGCTCCACGCGCAGAGCGGGCGGGGGGCCGTTCGGATCGGCGGTTCCGACCCGACGCCGCGGCGGGTAGAGCCGATCCAGATCGCGCCCAACCATGTGAGCGATGAGGGTATCGCGTGTGAGCTCCGCCACGGGCCAGGTCTCGACGACGCTCCCATCGCGCAGAACCGTGACTCGGTCAGCGATGTCGAACACCTCCTCGAGCTTGTGCGAGATGTAGACGATGGTGGCGCCTCGCTCCCTGAGCCGTCGGAGGATGTCGAGCAGCCGACCGCATTCAGAGGGCGTCAGCGCAGCGGTGGGTTCGTCGAGAATCAGCAGTCGCGCGTTCCGCAGCAGCGCCTTGGCGATCTCGACGAGCTGCTGGGCTCCTCCGCCCAGGTCGCCCAGCCGCGTTCGCGGATCGGCGTCGAGCCCCACTTGGCGAAGCTGCTCGCGCGAGAGCTCGACCATCTCTCGGCGACTCAGAACGCCCCGGCGTGTCCGTTCGTTGCCCAGGAACAGGTTCTCGGCGATGGAGAGGTCAGGAACCAAGGCGAGCTCTTGGTGGATGACCGCGATCCCGGCTAGCTCGGCATCGCGGATGGAGTCGAGGCGGATCGGCGCGCCATCGAGGACGACTTCCCCGGCGTACGTTCCATACCGCCAGACGCCCGAGAAGACACGGATGAGCGTCGACTTGCCCGCGCCGTTCTCACCGCAGAGCGCATGAATCTCACCGGACTCGATCCGCAGCGAGACGCAGTCCAGCGCGCGGACGCCGGCGAAGTCTTTCGTGATGGCTCGCGCTTCGAGCGTCGGCACGGCGTCTCCTAGTGCGGCAGGCCCCAGTAGCTGACTCGCGTGAACAAGCCGATGAAGCTCCATATAGCCGTCATGAAGTACTCGCCCAGGATCAAGCCCAGGAACAGCGGCCGCCAGCGTCGGTACAGCCCGAATCCGCCGAACCGCAGGATCAGCAGCTTCGCCGTCCATCCGACGAGCGTCGAGAACCACAGATGGAACGGAGCCCACGTGATGCCCAGCGCGTACCCGAGAGGATGCAGGGGCCACCACAAAAACTGATGGCGCATGATCAGCAGGAACGCCATCACGGCCGCTCCGACTCCCACGCTCAGGATGCCGGGCACGTTCGGCGGAATGGGATTCTGGACGGCGCGCGCGGCGTTGTCGAGCCCATTCCTGCCAACGCCGACGTACACCCACGGCTCCAGGTTCAGCGCCCCCTGTCGGTAGATGAACGTCAGCGATGCGACGAACGCCACGGCAACCGCCAGCACGATGCTCACGCCCATCAGCAGCGGCAGGCGCAATCGGCGCGACGGCAGTCCGTGCATGTCCACTAGCCGGAAGCTCTGGAGCGCGTAGGGCATCAGCGACTCGGACGTCCAGTGCGGGATCGACGACCGGTCGAACCCCATCAGGACGAGGTTCCGGGACCCGACGGTGCGCGTTCCGAGAACCGTCGTGAAGAGCTGGTAAGGGCTGAATCCGACGTTCACCAGCAGCAAGCCCGCGTTAGACACGTGCCAGCCGACGACGGTCGCCATCAGCCACAGCAGCGCCGTGAACGCGAGAACCATCCGCCACTCCATACCCATCGCCAGGCAGAGCGTCGCGAAGGCGATGGCTCCCACGATCACGCCTGCGATGGCAACGGCGTAGGGCATCGGTTCGCCTGCATCATCCGATCCGCGTCCCTCCGACAGCCCTCGCAGAACCGAACCGAGATGGCGTCGGGCGTTCCACAGCAGCGTCACACCCAAGACGAGCACCGCACCCATCACCTGCTGCTGCGTACCGACCTGAGTGATGGAAAACGCCGAGAAGAACACCTCCTGGAACTTGTACATCGCAAAGAAGAACCACAGGCTCATCGCGACGTCCAGGTGCAGGAAGTAGGTGACGCCAACGACCGAGAAGTAGACGTGGAACCACAGAGGCCATGACTGTACGAGCATGTTCCAGGGCTTGTTGGGGAACAGCGGCGCGATGTCGAGATCCACGGGAACCGAGGGAACCGACGGAAAGTAGCCGTGCAGGCCGCGCAGCAGGTGGATGACGAACATCACGCCCATCGCGCCCCACAGGAGCGGATCGCGGAGCGTCTCGTTGAAGAACCCCGCGCCCCGTTCGCGCGTCACCAGGTGCGCGACGTGGACAATCGGGAACGCGTACCGCTCACGCTCCACCCATTGGCGACGGATCAGAACACTCCAGCACAGCACGAGTCCGAAGAACGTCAACGAGAGCGCGATGGCGAACGCCGCCGGACGCGCCCACGCCGCCCACGGGATCGGGTCATTGGGCCCGATACCTCGGAAGAACCCCGTGACCGCGTCGGGGTCGGACACGTAGAGCCATGGTTTCAGATGCGGCAGGACGACCTCGCGCCACTGGCTCTCCGGCGTTGCGAAGTAGAGCGGAGCCGCCAAGTACGGAAAGAGGAACTCCATCATCCCGTATCCCGGCACCGACGATCCCGCCGTAACCATCACCCATGCGATCGTGAGCTCGACGGTTCCGAACGGCAGGCGCGGTGAGATCGTCCGAAGGATGGGGTTCACCGCGAACACGACGACAACCAGGAAGAACACGCTCCCCATCGGCAGGTGGTTCGCGATGAGCTGCCCGATGGAGTTGCCGTGCATGTAGCCGCCGATGGCGCTCTGAAGGGCGATCCACAGCAGTGACAGGGGCACGATCCGCGCGAAACGGACGCGGTCTTCTGCGGGCCTCACGCCGACGCCCTCCGAGAGACGGGCTTACGAGCGCTTGGCGAGGCGGTCGATATGTGCCGTGGACGGTGTCCGTCGGACGAAGCCTGGCGAGAGGGCCCGACGCTCACACGCAGCAGATGAACGGCTGCGTCCAAGCGACCCGGCCGCCGGAGCCATAGCACTCCGCGCGGACGTACGACAGACGCTGGGCGTCCTCCGGAGTCGTGGGAAGCGCAAACGTTGCGGAACGCCCTTCGGAGGTCTGGAGGAACACGCCGTGCTTGCCGATGAACCGTATCCGCTCTGCGTTCTCGGTATCGATGCGAAGCAGGCTGTCAGCCACAGCGATGTCGCGAACCACGACGCCCGTCGAGGCGTAGCAGTTGCCCGTCCGAAGCGCATCGAGAACGGCTCCGGGGCTCCGCTCAGAGACGCGGACGACCGTCCAGGCGAGCTCGACATCGCATGGCAGATGGGCGTCGTCGTTGCCGTATCCCCACACCTGGCGACCCGCCGACAATAATCGGTCCCATCGATCCGTCGCCAGCGACGTGCCTTCGAGCCGCTCGATGACGCCGTTGTAGACCTCGATGCCGTCGTAGCCCGTGAGGGACTCCATCAACTCGTGTGGGAAGTGGTTGAACGTCCTGCCCCAGTTCGGGTGATTCAGAATGGCGATGGCGCCCTGAGCCTTGATCCCGTCGACGACGACCTGGCGGTCGGGGTCGGGCTCCAGCAGTGCGCTCGCGCCGATGTGGAGGATGTGCGGGCCCCGGGCGGACACTTCGACGCCGGGAATCAACACCAGCGACCTGTCGGCGACGTGCGGTTGCGGGTCGAGCAGGCGGTCGTGATCCGAGATGGCGAGGAACCCGTATCCGCGCTCTTCGTAGTCCGCGATGACGGCGGCGGCATCGCGCGATCCGTCGCTCAGCGTCGTATGCGTGTGCAGATTGCCCCGCAGCCACTCTCCCTCGGCGGCGTAGGGGTTGGTCAGAAGCTCTGCCATGTCGTCGAAGTCCTCCGAATGGAAGGGCGTAGCACGTCCGCGCCGAGACGGCTCACCGGATCGTAAGGAGCGGAGCGGGCACAGGCATCGCCGGCTCAGATTGCCACACCGTCCGTCAGGGAGCAACGGGCGAGCATGGGCGGCGGGGCCGCGCACGGATCCCTCACCCAATCTCCCCGTGAAGGGACTCCGTAATGGGACGCCAACCCTGATGGCTCCTTCGCCTTCAGGGATAAGGTCGGGATGAGGGCGCGCACGGGAGGGCTACTTGGCGATCAGCACACGGCGGGGAGGAGCGCTGATCGAATCGGCGATGACGCGCACCCAGTAGACCCCGCTGGCGACCGGCTCGCCCAGATCGTTCCGGCCGTCCCAGTGCGCCGCCTTCGCCCGCGTCGAGTAAGAGCCCGGCTCGCGCGCTCCAACCTCGACCTGACGCACGAGCTCACCCGAAGCGTCGTGGATCGTGATAGTGACGTGACTGGCCTCTCCGAGCGCGTAGGGAATCCACACCTCCGGGTTCGCCGGGATCGGATAAGGAGCCATCGCAACGACCTTCTTGAGACGACCCCATTGCGTCGCCAGCGTCGACTCCGCGCGCGACTTGAGCTCGATCGTCGCAGCAGACGCCTGCCGACCCATCGTCCCGACGTTGACGATCTCGTAACGGTACGCCTGTAACGGATCCGAAGTCGAGTCGTCCAGGGTGTAATCCGCCGACGCCGACCCGTTCACGCTCTTCGCGCGGATGAGGACGTCGGTGACGGGCGTCGCGGGACCGCCGTCACGCGGGGATCGCAGCACACGATAGCCCAGGTTCCCACGATTGTCAGACGCCGACCAGGTGATGCGCGCCTTCCCCTTGCGCCAAGACGCCTGCGCCTTGCTGACGACACTGGGAACCGGCAGTCCGAACCGAGCGACGCCCGAACGCGCAGGACCTCCTCGGTCGGACGCGTAGTCGGCGCGAGAGACGCCTACCGGCAGCTCCCAGGCGAACACGCGCCCGCCCAACGCCGGAGTCGCGGCTGGATCGTCCTCGTCCGCCTGCCTGCGCAGCGTCGTCGCGACCAGATCGACGCGACCGTTCCCGTCGATGTCCGCCAGCGCGGGCGTCGCCACGACATTCACATCCAAGACGGCGACGTAACGCGCCAAGCCGTCGGGGTTCAGCACGTACACGACGCATCCCTCGCCCCGTCGTTCGTTCGCGATGGCGACGATCTCCGACCTGCCGTCGCCGTCCAGGTCGGCAACCAGAGGCGTCGCCGGACACGTGTCCAGCAGGGCGACCGGGAACCCTTCGACCGGTTCCCCGTTGGCGTGCCACGCATGGATGAAGCCGATCCCGTCGGCGGCGAGGATCTCGGGTACCCCGTCGCCGTCCAAGTCGCCTGTGCTCACGGGGGCGTCCGTGTCGGTCATCATGGGAACCGGGAAGCCGGACGCGACTTCGCCCTTAGGCGAATAGGCGACCACGCCAGCGTCGCTGCCGGTGAATAGCATCGAGAGCGTCTGCCCGCCAAGCATCGCGGCGGTCGGTGACGCGTGTTCCCGCACTCCGCCTTCCGGAAATGCCGGATAGCCCTGGCGCGCCTTCCCGTCGATCCCCCAGCCGTAGATGGGTCCGCGAACCGTCGTCGCGTAGACCTCCATCGCGCCGTCGAAGTCCGTATCGGCGATCAGCGGCGATGTGTACGAATACTCATTGTCACCGAAACGCAGCGGGAACCCGGCGAGCTCTTTCCCGCTGGCGTCCCATCCGTAGACGCCGGACGCGCCTTCCGCGACGCACGCGAACACCCCCATCGTGCGGTCCGCGCCGATGCTGGCAAGCACCGCCCCGGACCGGATGACGTTCGGCGCAGTCACCGGATAGCCGCGCAGCCGCGTTCCCTGCCAAGTCCACGCCAGCACGCGCCTGCCCGACGCGACGACGACATCCATGGTTCCGTCGGCGTCCATGTCGCCAATGGCGACCCCGCCGACGACCGGATCGCCCGCCGTCTGGGGCCATCCGACGAGCGGCGTGCCGTTTGACCGCCACGCGTAGACCTTCCCGTCGAACCCGCCGACGAATACCTCGAGCTTCCCGTCTCCGTCCACGTCCGCGACGGTCGGCGAGGCGAAGATGTCGCCCGTGAGCTCGATGGGGAATCCGGCTCTCTCAGTCAGCTTGGGAACCGAGAGCGCCAGCGGAGAGTGCGGCGATCCGCTAACCTCCGGCGACGCGGGGCTCTCGTTGCCAGCGGCATCGACCGCTGCAACGACGAGATAGTAGATGGAGCCGTTCGTCAGAGCCGCAAGAGGCGCGCTGGTGTCTCGGGACTCCGCGATGTTGGGTCGGTCGCCCGGACGAACGCCCCAGTGAACGCGATAGGACACGGCGTTTGGCACAGCGTTCCAGGTGACGAACAGACGGCGATCCAGGGACGCGATCCGCACCCCGGAAGGCGCAGGAACCGTGGCGTTCGGGCGCAGCATCAGCGGCTCCGAAGGCGCGCTCGACCTGCCGGCTCCGTTGACCGCCGAGACGCGAATCGAGGTTCCCGCCGCCGATACGGCGATGCCGTCGAGACGCGTCGCGCCGCGCACATCGCGCGCCGTCCCGTCGACGATCACGCGGTAGTACGCGATGTCCGACTCGGCGTTGGGAGCCCATGAGACGGAAGCCGTACCGGCGCCGACTTCGGTGCGAACGCCGGTCGGGGTCGCCGGGATACCGAGCAGACGACGCGCGTCGGGCATGCCGACGCCTACCAGCGGGTTCCAAGCCGCTCCCGATGCCGCCGCCGCGAGCCGCGACTTGGCGGCATCCGATGTCAGCGTCGGGTTCTGCTGTAGCAGCAGCGCGACCAGCCCCGTCGCGTACGCGCAGGACATGCTCGTACCGCGGAACACGATGTGCCTGCCGTCCGGCGTGATCCTCGACGGCGTCACCAGGGAGACGAGATCACTCGAGAGCGGCGCGATGGCGTACTCGCCCGGCGTGGCGATATCGGGCTTGCGGGCGTCGTCGCGGCGCGGGCCCGCGCTGGAGAAGGCGGAGCGCTCGCCGATGACGACGGCGCTGCGGGTCTGCACTTGCCCGGAAGCGTCGAGCCAGGAGTTACGCGTCGCAACGGAGCCGACGCCGATCACCGCATCGGCTTCCGCAGGCGCGCCGACGCTACGCAGCCCGTCTGGTTTGACCGAATCGGCGTCCGACGGCTTGGCGACGAAGTGCCCCTGATGGATGTAGACATCCACGGTGCCCTCACCGGAGAACTCGAGGGCGAAGTCGTAGGCGTCGATGGGCACGACGTAGTCGCCCGCGCGCGACAGCGCGACGAAGAGCGTCTCCTGGTCGGGCTGCTCCGGCGGGCTCTGGACGTAGTTGAGGAACCATTCGAGGCTCTTGGTCGGTCCTCCAGCCAGGATCCCGCCGCCGATCTGTCCCGGCGCGATATCGCCGATGCCGAAATCCGTCAAGTCGCCCGCCGCGTTGCGCGGATACAGCGCTTTCACCAACACGTCCGATCCCAGCGCCTGCCACGTCTCTACGAAGACCTCTTCGCTGGCGAACTCGGATCGGAAGTAGACGCGCTTCGGGGCGGCGCCAGGCTGAAGCACGACCCGAGCGTGCGTGTTCTGGTCACCTTCATTTCCGGCAGCCGCGACGATGATGGAACCCGGCATGCCGGATGTCAGCAGGTTCAGCGCCTCGTTGAAGAGCCCGCGTCCGTCGTGCGAGCCCCACGTGTTTCCGAAGCTCATGTTGACGACGGCAGGCAAGCCCAACTGACGCGCTCGCAGAAAGATGTACGCCGCTCCGTCGAGGATGTCCGGCGTCAGCAGCGAGCTGCGCACGACGATGAGGTCGGCGTCGGGTGCGACGCCCGTGTAACGAACGGCTGCGTCGTTCGCTCGCGCCGCATCGCGGGTCCACCGTCCGTTCCCGGCTGCGATGCCGCCTACGTGCGTCCCGTGACCGTATGGGTCGGTGACGGACCACGCCCGACCGGCGTCGATGTCGGCGGCTGACCACTCCGTCCCGTAGGTCGCCTCGACCGGGGTGCCCCCCGGAGTCGTCACGATCTGATCCCACAACGACACGATCCGTGTTCTGCCAGCCTCGGTGCGGAACGCTGGGTGGTCGAAGTCGATCCCGATATCCACCAAGCCGACGACGACTCTGCGTCCCGTATACGACGGGCTCGACGCGTGAACCTCCAGAACGCCCGTCAGTTCGGCGGTGGCGTCCTGAGCCGGAGCCGATGGAGTCGCGCGCCTCGCGCCTTCGATGGCGACGATCTGCGGCGACAACACCAAGCCGCGCAACGCATCGGGTGGAATCTCCACCGACGCGATGTCTCGCACGACCGTGTTGACACGAACGCCGTATTGAGAGAGTGAGCGCGGATCGCCAATCGTCCGGACGAGCGCGACGATCCGCCCATTCCGCATGAGGGGCTGCACGTACGGAACCTGTTCGACGGATCGGCTGAGAAGAGGAACCAGGAGGGGATCCAGCTTGCCGTATGACGCCGACTGCGCCGCCGCGCCTGACGCACAGGCGAGCAAAGCGATGACCAAGATCGAGCCGCACCGGAGATGCCGCATGCGCATCACACGACGGGTCCCTTCTATTCTCGACTGGTAGGGCGGACGGACGTGTTCGACGCAGCTCCGGCTTCGTCAGTTTACCCGAACCAGCGCCGGGCAACAAAACGACCCGGTGAGACGTGACGATTTCGTTGCTCGAATGCTTGGCTTGCGTTACGCTACCTGGACACTCGCGACGGTATGCCAGACCGCGCGGCATCTGGTCACGCGGCGGCGATAACAGTCCCGAGCGGAGGAGGTGGCGCCATGCGTAGGTCTGCTCTCGTCGTGTCGATTCTGGCTCTTGCTGCGTTGCCCCTGGGTCTCCTGGCAAAGGATGGACCCGACACAGCGAAGCGGCTGGTGCAGAAAGTCCCTGCGGACAGCAAGCACCAGCACCTCGATTACTACACCGGCAAGTACGGGTTCATGAGCGACGTCGACCTCGGCGGAGAGGGACCCCTCAAGAAGGGGTTCTACCTGATGAGCTGGCTCGTCCTCGATCCGCCCATCATCCTGGGCGCAGGCGGCGGCGTCGCGTCGATGGCGAAGGATTTGCTCAAGGACTACATGGGCGTCTCCGAGCTGGAGGTGACGACCAAGAACGCCAAGAGCTACCCAGTCGCAGGGATGAAGTCGAAGAAGAACTCGGAGGGCATCGGCAAGGACGGCAGTTGGTGGATCCCCATCAACTTCCAGGACCTCGTCGACGCGAAACAGGGAAACCTCTTCGCCAGCGGGAATCAGTTCGACTGGGTGGAATGGGGCGGCACCGGCTTGAACCAGTTCCATCAGTACCTGTTCTGCTTGGCAAAATGGAGCAAGGGCGGCAAGATCAGTTTCAAGGCTGGGAGCGACGACCCGGAGACGACCTGGGTGAACGGAGTCAAGACGACCGAAGGGCTCGCTGACCGCAACTGGGCAATGGACACCGATGCCGGAGAGGCGACCGTGCCGGCAGGCGAGTGGGTTCCCATTCTCGCCGAAGTCGGCGAGAATGGCGGTGAATGCGGCTACACGTTGCGCGTCGAGCCCCCGCCCGACGACGTCACGCTCGACACCGAAGCCGTGCTGGCGGTGTCCCCGCACAGCAAGGCGCCCATCGCATGGGGGTATCTGAAGACGCGATAGACGGCTACGGAGTGCGAGATGGCAATGCCCGGGCCCCTCAGGAGCCCGGGCATTCGTCGGTCTTTGCTCCGTCGGACGGTTCCTGCGCTACACGCGCGAGTAGTAGGAAACCGTCTGCTGCACGTCGATATCGCCGATGGGCACCTGATCCATGTTGGGAAGCGCGGTCAGCCAAACGGAGCCTTGCTGCGCGTTCCCCTGCAGGTAAGGAACCGGCAGGTTGTCGAGGTGCGCCACGCCGATGTCAGCCCAATCCTGGCTGCGCGACTTCGGACGGATCGAGATGACCTGTCCCGGCTTGATCACCATCGAAGGAATCGTGACCCGATGCCCATCGAGCAGGAAATGCCCGTGAGCGACGAGCTGGCGCGCATGGAACGGAGACGCCGCCAACCCGGAACGAAACACGATCGAGTCGAGCCGTGTCTCTAGCAGCCGAAGCAGATTCTCCGCCGTGACTCCCGCCATCCGCTTCGCCTTGTCGAAGC
The DNA here is from genome assembly GCA_016866785.1 of Candidatus Poribacteria bacterium. Taxonomy (NCBI): domain Bacteria; phylum Candidatus Poribacteria; species Candidatus Poribacteria bacterium. The sequence continues at coordinate 8,165 of VGLH01000055.1, read as the reverse complement.
TGTTGCGGAACTGACGCTCCGTCACGTTGAACGTGTATCGGAGCTTCTGCTTCTCGAAAAGCATCCGCGAGTAGTCCGACCGCCGATACTGCTTCTGCCCGTGCTCACCGGATGCGTAGGGACGCTTGAGCGAGGGACAGCGCGGGTCGCCCCACAGGCAATAGCCCGCCTTCCGGCAGATTTTGTGCTTGGGCCTGCCAGCTCGAATCATGAAGCCCGATCCTCCGTCCGAACGTGTGTGTCGTAGGATCCGTGTTCTGTCTGCAATCCAGCCCGCTGTTCCTGTCGATAGGCGCAGGGCGGCTCTCCAGCGCCATGACGCCGTAGCGTATGTTAGTGCAGCCAACGGGCTAAGGCAAACCGAACAGGCGCGGCGACCGCTTCGGAACCGTCCACGTCCTGCCTGCATCGAGCCGCCTGCCTCACGGTTCGCCCGCTCGGCGCAACTCCCATCGGCGGAGTGCGGCGTACGCCATCGGCTCCTTGTTCTCCTGATCCAGCGACGCGCTGAGAACCCGAACGCGGCGCCAGAGCTCGGGATACGGCAACGCCGATGCCGGGTCGGGATCGACGGCGAGCCGCGTCTTGGGGCAGCACGAAACGCTATCGCCCGTCGAAAGCGGTACGCCCCACGTCCGGCAGATGATCGGACGGTGTTCGTAGACGGAGCACACGCCGCCGATCAGGAACGCACACGCCGAGACGCGCCTATCGTCCAGCGCAGCATCGGCAGCCGCCGTGGGGTCCTGCATGATCGCGTCCGCGTCCAGCCCAGCCGCTCGTAACCGAGCCACAGAAGCCTGCGCCTTGCCCAGAATGAACGCCTGAAGGGCCGGCGGGAAGGCTTCCAGCGCGTTGAGCATGTGCTCCATCTCGACCGCGCCGACGGGCAGAACGGCGCCCGAGTGGCAGCAGTCGTGGCACGTCGGAGGGCATCCGACGTGACCTGGACGCTTGCGCGCGACAGCGACCATCGCGTCCGCGTCCGCAATCACCGTCAAGTAGCGGCTCATCGCGATCTCACGTCGAACCGATCCGGGCATCTGCCGACCTCGTTCAGCCAGCGGCAGCACGCAGCAGCGCGACATCCTCGGCGGCGAGTCGGAGCACGCCCTCTGTCTCCTCGGTGACCGAGTACTCGCCGTGGACGCTGAAAGGACCCTCGAACCCGGACCGCGCGAACGTCTGGACCGCGCCGCCCCAATCAACCAGCCCGTCGGCGAGCGTCGTCCAGACGGTTCGCCATTTTCCGCCGTCGGCGCGTTCGTGGCGCGCGTTCTTCGCTCCGACCATCTTCAGGTGGGAACCCACCATCGCGAGCGCCATCGGTAGGGGTTCCCCGCACAACGCGAGGTGCCCGGGGTCGAGGTACACGCCCACATGCTTCGGGTCGAAGTCGTGCGCCAGGTGCATCGCCGCCGATGCGTTCAGCCCGAAGCAACTCCCGCTGTGCGTATGGATCAGGCTGCAGACGCCCGTTCGCTCTCCCAGCTTCGTGAACCCCTCCAAAGCGCGGCGGATCGACGCGACGCCCTCCCAATACGGCTGGGAGCCGCCCCAGTGCCAGTAGCCCAGCTTGATGAGCCCGATGCCCTCGGCTCCGCACGCTTCGAAGATCGCGATGAGGGTCGGGTCCGACGGATCGGTCGCGCCGCCTTCGAGGGTCACCATCGGCACAGTGACGCCCTGCGACCGCCAGGTGCGCATCGCCGGAGCCAGCGCCGTCGAGACGTTCGACGGGTTCACCGCGTACCCGTCTCGGACCGCCAGATCGACCCCGTCGACGCCGATGCGCTTCGCCGCTTCGCCGATCTGCTGAGGGTTCAGACTCTTGAGGAACTTCGTGAAGAAGATGAGCTCCATGACACGTTCTCCTCGGGATCCGCCGGACAGCACGCGCGTTGGGTCGGGCCGTTGCCGCCATGACGCCGCGCAATGCAGCGGCTTCGATGGTACCACAGCGGCGCGATGCCGTGGAACGCGAACACGTTCGCTTGAGCCCGCGCGAACTGCAGGACATCCTTGCGGCAGCTTCCGTTTGCAGCTGGGTATGCCCTCGCCCTTGACAAGTGCAATTATTATGGTTAGCATACTCATGATTCTTCGCTATGAGGAGGAATGCCCGTTGGCTGTAACAAGGAAGATCTCGATCACCGTATCTCTAGAACCCGACCAGGTAGCGCAACTCGACACCATATCCGAAACGACGAGGGTTCCGAAGAGCGTGCTTGTGAGGGAAGCCGTAGCTCGAGTTCTCAAGGACTACCAAGCTCTCCTTAATCCTCACGATGGCGCCAGAGGTGACCAGACCAGCAAGAGTAGGACCAATGACTAGCCCACAGATTGGGGACCGCCTCATTGTAGCCCTCGACGTTCCGTCGGTTGAGCGAGCGCGAGAGATCGTCGATGGTTTGGATGGGGTCGTATCCTTCTTCAAGATAGGGCTCCATCTCCATATGGCCTCTGGGCTAGAGGAGTTCGTCTCGTGGCTTATCACCTCGGACCGCAAGGTGTTCCTGGATTTCAAGTACAATGATGTGGACGAGACGGTAAGGAACGGCCTGCGCAACGCCGCGAAGGCGGGCATTGACTTTCTTACCGTTCATTCCGAGAACGGATCGACTATCCGGGCGGCCATCGAGGGTCGGGGGAACTACGATCGCCCTAAGATACTCATCGTCACCGTGCTTACCAGTCTCGACTCGGATGATCTGATGGATCTCGGCTACAGGCTCCCGCTTGACCAGTTGGTGCTCAACAGGGCCCAAAAGGCGCTGGACGCGGGATGCGATGGCGTGATCGCCTCTGGACGCGAAGTGCGGGCGATCAGGAGCTTACCTGGTGGGGATTCGCTGCTGATCGTTACGCCAGGCATTCGCCCGTCGGACTCCCCGTTGAATGACCACAAGAGGTTCACGACCCCTGGTGACGCCATCGCTTGGGGTGCCGACTACCTCGTGGTAGGCCGTCCGATCGTGCGTGCCGAAGACCCACGGCGCGCCGCCCTCGACATTCTGGCGGAAATGGAAACGGCGGCAGTGGGAATGTCGACTCGGCAGAGATGAGACTCACGCCGCCCCGCGCTCTCGCAGCATCTCGACAATCTCCGCGTGTCCGCCCTTCTGCGCGACGAACAGCGGCTTCGCCCAGTCCGGCGCGGACGCGTTGGGGTCAGCTCCCTTGCCCAGGAAGTACTCGACCAGCAGCGGATAGCCTTCGCGCGATGCGTTCGCCAGCGGCGTGAAGCCTTCCTCGTCGCGGCAGTCTACATCGGCTCCGCACTCCTCGACGAGGAACCGAATCGTCCGAAGCTGGTGCTCCGGATCGGTCCAGCGGCGCTTCAGGTCGCCGGAGATGCCGAGAATCTGGACGTTGGGGTCCGCGCCGTGCTCCTGCAGCAGCTTGAACACCCTCGGGTACTGCTTCACCGTCCAGCGCAGGTTCCACCCGGACGCGTTCTCGAAGCGAGCTCCGTACCGAATCGCCAGCTTCATGATGTTGTAGGCGAGTTCCTCGCTCCCGTCGTCGCCCCAGCCGTACGGCAGCACGCCGTTCGCCTGCGACGGGTCGAGCCGCAGAATCTCCGCGATGACATCGATCCGGTAGTTGTGGGCGTAGACCTGGAGCTCCATCGTCGCGCCGTGCGCGTAGAGCAGGTTGAGAATCTCCGGATACTTCTGCGCGGCGAAGACGGCGTCGCCGCTGGAATCGAGCCAGTGGTTCGGTTCCGCGCCATAGTCCAGCAGCATACGGACGATCTCCGTATTGCCCTTCCATGCTGCATGCCATAGCGACATTCCACCCTGGCAGGTCGCTTCTTTCGCGTTCGGGTTCGCGCCGTTCTCCAGCAGCAGTCGGACGATGTGGGCATGCCCCGCCGTCGTCGCGGCGGAGACTGGACGGCGTCGGCAGGGATCCGCCGCGTTTGCCAGGGACGGGTCTTGGCGAAGCAGCTCGCGGATACGCGCTTCGTCGCCCCGCGCGGCGGCGATGAGCATCGTGTACGCCGCGCCGTTGGCGAGCAGATAGTCGATGATCTCCGGCTTCGGTTCGTCGCGAAAACCGTAGTGAAGGCTGTAGAACGCGGCGACGAGGGGCGTCCGAAGCGCGCCGTTGCGGGGGTCGATCGGGCTCCCGTTCTCGACGAGCACGCGCACGAGCTCCAGGTTGTTCACGGCGACAGCGTGATGCAGCGCCGTGCTTCCGGCGTGGTCCACCTGACGGACGCGCTCCGGGTTCTCGGCGATCAGGGCGCGGACGCGTTCCATGTCGCCCTCGCGCACAGACCTCCAGAGCTCCGGCGTGTCCATCAGGGGCCCGTAGCGCTCCTCGATGGCGCGTTCGATGGCGTCGGCGATGCCGTCGTAGTGGCGGTCGCGCAGCTCGTCGATCCAGCTCGCATAGGTGAAGTGGTGGTACTGCATGCCACGCTCGATGGGCACCGGGTTCGCCCCCATGTCGAGCAGGAGCCGCGCCAACGCCTCGTGGCCATGCATCGCCGCGATTCCCAGCGGCGACCAGATGCACGATCCCGGATAGGGGAACCGCTCGTCCCAGTCTGGCGTGTCGAGGACGTCGGGGTGCTTGTCCAGAAGCGCCGTCGCGCGGGCGATGTCGCCCCGCTTGCACGCCTCGGCGAGCTCCTGGATCTCGGCGTACCATTCCTGGATGTTGGGAACGCCTTCGTTCAAGACCTGCTGCGCCATGGCGAGCATTCCTCCCGCGAGTTTCCGGCGCGCCGAGCGCAGCCGGTTCTTGATCGTATCGACACGGACATTCAGGAACTCGGCGACCTCACGCTGGCGGTAGTCGTGGACGCAGCAGAGGACAACAACAGCCCGCTCGCCGTCGGAAAGGATGTCGAGAGCCGCGCGCAACTGCCGCCGTCGATCGTCGAGCAGCGTAGCGGCATCGGGCAACGGGCTGCCGTCCGCGATGATCATCGCCTCGTCCAGCGGAACCGTCCAAGCCTTCCGTCGGCGCAGACGGTCGCACTGCTTGAACACGATCCGCCGGAGCCAGGCTGTCCACGCCTTCGGCTCGCGGAGCGCCCCGACGCTGCGGTAGGCATGGAGCATCGCCTCCTGCGCCGCGTCCTGGGCGAGATGGAAGTCGCCCAATAAGGCGTAGGCATACCCGAACGCCATGCCCTGGTAGCGACGGACGAGCTCTCCGAACGCATCGGCGCTGCCCGCCTGGGCGTCTGTGACAAGTTGAGCGATCCGCACGGGTCACCTCACGCTATAGAGACCCGTACAGGAGCCAAACGGTGTACGTTCCCTGCGACCTGCCGGACGTCATCCCCGCGCACGGTGTTCCAGCAGGAGCTCGGCGACTTCGGCGTGACCGTGCTTCTCGGCGAGATGGATGGGCTGCATCCACTCGACGACGTCCGGCTCGACGACGGCTCCGTGTTCCAACAGGTATCCAGCAACATCGGCCTTCCCGGCAGATGCCGCGAACGACAGCGGCGTCCAGACCTCCGCGTTCTTTGGGACCGATTCGTCTGCGTAGCGCCACGACTCCGAGTTCTCGGCGGCGGCGAAGTTGACGTCCGCCCCGCACTCCTCTACGAGGAACCGGGCCGTCTCCAGCGTCGCGCCGTGGAATCCATTGGCGGCTTGGAGCAACGGCAGCGATGCGTTTCCGCCGTGCTCGAACAACAGCTTCGCCACGCGTGGGTAGTGCAACGTCGTGTTGAGGAGCTTGTACCAGCCCTCCGACTCGAACCGCGCGCCGCGTCGGATCGCCAGCCGGATAATGTTGAGCGCCGTCTTTTCGTCGCCGTGGTCCGACCACTGATAGGGCAGCGCGTCCTGCGCTCTCGACGGATCGAGGCGGAGTATCTCGGCGACTGTGTCGATGCGGTGGTTGGACGCGTAGTAGCCGATCTCCGCCGTCGCCCCGTGGGCGTGAAGGAGTTGCACGATCTCGCCGTGCTTGCCGTGCGCCGCTCCGATGATGGCATCGCCTGACGAATCGACCCAGTGCTCCGGGATGGCACCGTGTTCCAGCAGCAGGCGGACGACCTCGATATGCCCCCTGCCTGCCGCGTCTCGGAGCGACAGACCTCCCTGACAGATCGCCTCCTTCGCGTTGGGGTCCGCGCCATTCTCGAGCAGGAACCGGACGACTTCCGTATGCCCCTTCCCAGCGGCTCCGGACAAGGGACGCCGGAAGCAGGGATCGGCGGCGTTCGCCCGCGACGGGTCCTCCGCGACGAGCCGCATCACGCCATCCACATCCCCGACGGTCGCCGCGATGAGCGTCGTGTACACGGCACCGTGATTCAGCAGGTCGCGCAGGATGTCCAGCTTCTCCTCGTACCGCCAATAGCGGTGGAACCCCAACAGCGCGACGACGCTCGGCGTCCGCCCGTCGCCGTTGAGGGCGTCCACGTCCGCGCCAGCCTCGATCAGCAGGTGCGCGATCTCCGGCTGGTTCCGTGCCGCTGCCCAATGGAGCGCCGTGTTCCCGATCCGATCCACCTGGCGCACGCGCTCCGGCTTCTTGCGGATGAGGGCATCGACTCGCGCCGCGTCGCCGTCCCGTACGGCTTGGTGGATATCGCCGTCGTCGACAAGGGGCCCGTAGCGCCGCTCGATGGCGGCTTCGATCCGCGCCACGATGCCGCCGTAGCCTCGCTCGTAGAGGTCGTTCATCCAGTCGGCGTAGGTGAATTCGTGGTACTGGCAGGCAGCTTCGTGGGGAACCGGGTTCGCGCCCATGTCGAGCAGCAGGCGCACGAGCTCCTCGTGGCCATGCGTCGCCGCGATGCTCAAGGGTGACCAGGGGCAGGAGGCTTGGTAGGGGAACCGCGTATCGCGGTCGGGGCTGTCGAGGACGTCCGGGTGTTTCCGCAGGACCGCGAGGGCGCCGGGGATGTCGCCGCGAGCGCACAGGTCCCGCAATCGGTCGATCTCGGCGAACCAGTCCGCGTGCGTCACCTCACGAGTCATGACTACGCCCTCCTTCGCGGCATTCGTCGCGCGTGCCTCTGCGTGAGTCAACGACGTGTCGATGTCAACGGTTGCGGATGGCGTTGCCCGCGGCGCCTCACGCTATAATGTACGCCAGGATACGATGCACGTGCTGAGCGTACCGTAGGGAGGAAGCACGATGCTCGAACCGCCGCCGCACCGGCAGCGGTCAGACTTCATCGTGAGATGGATCGGAAAACATCTCCATCCTGCTGAACCTCCCGTCTTCGATCCAGATACGCTCTGCGCACCACGATAGGAGGTCCTCGATGGTGCGAGCCTTACACGCAGCTACTGCCCTTGTCTGCGTGGCATCGCTGGCACTCGCACTGTCCGGCTGCGGCGAGGACGAGCCCGAGATTGTCCTCGACGCCCAACCCTACGACCCCGTCATCCGCGCCGCCGACTTCGCCTCTGGCGTCGAGAATCCCTACTTCCCGCTCCGTGTCGGAACCATCTGGGTTTACGAAGGGGACACCGACGACGGCCGCGAGAAGGTCCAGGTCGAAGTCACCGACCAGACGCGCGACATTCTCGGCGTCGCGTGCATCGTCGTGCGCGACCGCGTCTGGATCGACGGCGAGCTCGAGGAGGACACGCTCGACTGGTACGCCGTGGACAACGACGGCAACATCTGGTACTTCGGCGAGGACTCCAAGGAGATGCGCGGCGGCAAGGTCGTCGGAACCGGCGGGTCGTGGGAAGCTGGCGTCGGCGGAGCCAAGCCCGGCATCGTCATGAAAGCGCAGCCCCACGTCGGCGACGCCTACCGGCAAGAGTACCTGAAGGGCGAAGCCGAGGACATGGCGGAAGTGCTCAGCCTGAGCGCGTCCGCGACGGTCAAGTTCGGTTCCTACAAGGACACGCTCCAGACGAAGGAATGGACGCCCCTGGAGCCCGATGTCGTCGAGCACAAGTTCTACGCGAAGGGCGTCGGGCTCGTCCTGGAGACCGTCGAGAAGGGCGGCGAGGGACGGGTCGAGCTCATCAGCGTCACACAGCCAGAGTGAGGGTACGCCATGCCTGCGAACACGGCTCACGGCGCGCAATCCGCGCGAGGACCCCTGACCGTCCATCCGACGAATCCGCGCTACTTCACCGACGGATCGGTCTCGCCCGACGGCTCGCCCAGAGCCGTCTACCTGACCGGCGCGCACACCTGGAACAACCTCGTCGACATGGGCA